>JAISNB010000155.1 GCA_031276435.1 Burkholderiaceae bacterium
GCCACAGTCAGGGTCACTGTGCAAGTCCCTGTACCGGCCAACAACCCCGTTGCCTTGATTGGTTTGGCTTTGGGCATGCTGGGCGCTGGTGGATTTATTCTGCGTCGCAGGCGCAAACAGGTGCAGTAAAGCGGTGAAATAGCGCGTGGGAAAGCCGTACTGTTCAAAAGCCACTCTTCGGGGCGGCTTTTTTGTGGGCTTTATCTTTATGATCTTCGCTTTGCTTTGTGTTGGAGTACCCCTCACCCGGCGCTTCGCGCCACCCTCTTTCCAAGGGGCGAGGGGGAAGAATATGAATGTGCGGCACAGAACCCCCTCACCCTGACCCTCTCCCCCTAAAGGGGGCGAGGGCAAGAAGTATAAATGCGCCGCGCATGCTCAAGGGGCGAGGGTATTAATTTGTGGCGCGTTCGCGCCGTTCATGGAGGCAATGGATTGCCGCGTCGCTTCGCTCCTCGCAATGACGGGAGATTAGGGGTTCGTTCCCGTGGAGAGCATTTCGCTATTGCAAGCACTGTTTAACTCGTCATTGCGAGTGGATTTAGCCCTGTGGTAATCCATGCGGTTTCATTTTGGCAATACTTCTTTCGTTTGTGCCGCGCGGAAAATTTCCCCTCACCCTGGTCCCCTTGAAGGGGACAGGGGAAGAATTACACATGCGCCACGCTTGCTCAAGGAGCAAAAGTAAAAGTGGTCTGCGGTTCCAGATCGTCAACAGGTTTTCTCAAGCCCCGGTGTCGGCTTGCAAGTGGTAGGCTGTGACGCGCTCCACTTCGTTTTTGCTGCCCAGGATGACACTGGTGCGCTCGTGCAGGCTGGCCGGTTGCACATCCAGGATGCGCTGGCGCGCGTTGGTGGCGCCGCCGCCGGCTTGTTCGATGAGCCAGGCCATGGGGTTGGCCTCGTACATCAGGCGCAGTTTGCCGGGTTTTGCGGGGTCGCGCCTGTCCCACGGGTACATGAAGATTCCGCCGCGCGTCATGATGCGGTGCACGTCGGCGACCATGCTGGCGACCCAGCGCATGTTGTAGTCCTTGCCCAGCGGGCCTTGCGTGCCAGCCAGGCATTCGTCGATGTAGCGGCGCATTGGTGTTTGCCAGTGCCGCATGTTGCTCATGTTGATGGCAAATTCCCGCGTGTCCGCGGGGATGCGCATGTTGTTGTCGGTCAATATGAAGGAGCCTTGCTCGCGGTCGAGTGTGAACATGGCCACGCCGTCGCCCACGGTGAGCACCAGTGTGGTTTGCGGGCCGTAGAGGCAGTAGCCAGCGGCCACCTGCTGGCGGCCCGGTTGCAGAAAGTCGCGCTCTTGCACGGTGTTGTGCCCGCCCTCGGGCATGTGCAACACGCTGAAGATGGTGCCAATGCTCACGTTGACGTCGATGTTGCTCGATCCGTCCAGCGGGTCGAACAGCAGCAGGTATTCGCCGCGCGGATAGCGGTTGGGCACCACGTGGATGGTTTCCATTTCTTCGCTGGCCATGGCGGCCAGGTGGCCGCCCCATTCGTTGGCTTCGATCAGCACTTCGTTGGCGAGGATGTCGAGCTTTTTCTGCACTTCGCCCTGCACGTTTTCGCTGCTGGCTGTGCCCAGCACGCCGCCGAGCGCGCCTTTGTTGACGCAAAGGCTGATGCGCTTGCAGGCGCGCGCCACCACTTCCAGCAGCAGCCGAAGCTGGCCGGGAATGTGCTGGTTGACGCGCTGCTGTTCAACCAGGTAGCGGGTCAGGGAGATGCTGCGGTTTGGCATGGGATGAGGGGGAAATTGTGGCTGGCGGGTTGGGCCGGATTATGTGCCCGTTTGGAGCGCTGGCGCGGGCCGGTGGGGCGCAATGAGATAATAGGAATAATTCTTAACACGATCCAAGAGGCATCCAGATGCTGAAAAAGTCCTTGATCGCGGCACTGCTGGCCGTGGCGGCATGGCTGGCGCAGGCGACCACTGGGGATTACGAGGTGATGATCAGCGACATCGAGGGGCGGCTGGAGCGCACCTCGCAGGCTTACCGCAAGCAGCAGATCGAAGAGGCCAAGAGTGCGGTGCAGATGGCGTATTTCGAGGTGTTTGAAAACCTGGAAGGGCCGATCCGCATCAACTTCTCGGCGGCCAGGAGTTTCGAGATGGAAGCGGCTTTTGGCGAGATTCGGCGCATGATCATGGACGGGCGGCCCGCGGACGAGGTGGACGCGCGCATTGGCTGGCTGAAGCAGCAGTTGCGTGCCGTGCAGCCCAAAATCGAGGCCGGGCACACGTTGCAGGCGCAGGGCACGCATGGCGCTTTCGAGAACGACCGGATTGCCGCCTACTGGCACGAGCATTACCGCCTGATCGATGACATGCTGGCCGAGGCCGTGGGCCTGTACCAGCAGGGGCAGGGCGCGCAGGCGCGCGCGAAGATCCAGCAGGCGCAGTTCGACGGCTTCAAGAACTCCGAGATGGAGATTGCCATCCGCACGCACCGTTCGTCGCGAGACACGCAAAAACTCAATCAGGCGTTCAGCGCCCTGATGGATATGGCCAGCGCGCCGGGGCAGATGACCCGGTTTGGCTACGCCGTGACCACGCTGTTGCAAGACATTGAAGAGCAGCTCGAAGACTTGCCGGTTCCCGCCAGCGCGCAGGCCAATGCCATGGCCGATCCGGCCACCGCCGATGGCGCGGCAAGCGGCGTCGACTGGGCGCAGGTGGCGCGCGACATTGACGCGGCCATTGCCAGGGCCATCGCGCTGTACGAGGGCGGACAAGCCCAGGCGGCGATTGGGGCGGTGCAGGACAGTTATTTCGATCTGTTTGAAGCCTCTGGCATGGAAAGCCGCGTGGGCGCGCGCGACGCGGCGGCCAAGCTGCGCATGGAGGGGCATTTCACCAGACTGATTGGCCTGATGAAGGCGCAAAAACCGCTGTCCGAGCTTCAGGCGCAGGCGCAGGCGCTGTCGACCGATGTGGCGCAGGCCGCGGCGCAACTGGGCGGCAGCGGCGCGCAAACGCCCTGGGCGCTGGCGCTCATGAGCCTGGTCATCATCTTGCGCGAGGGGCTTGAGGCGCTGCTGATCGTGGCCGCCATCGTGGCCTATCTGGTCAAGAACGAACACCGCGACAAGTTGCCGCTGATTCGCCAATCGGTCATCGTGGCGCTGGCCGCCAGTTTTCTGACCGCGGCGGCGTTTTACGCGCTGTTCAAGAACGCGGGCGCGCAGCGCGAGCTGCTGGAAGGCTTCACCATGATTGTGGCCGTGGTGGTGCTCTTTGGCATGAGCTACTGGCTCATTTCCAAGGCCGAGGCCGAGCGCTGGAAAGCCTATCTGGACAACCGGATTTCCGCCGCGCTGCTGAGCAAAGGCTCCTTGTTCGGGCTGTGGTTTGCCAGTTTCCTGGCGGTGTACCGCGAAGGCGCGGAAACCGTGCTGTTCTACCAGGCGCTGCTGGCCGATGCGTCGGGCATGGCGGACTATATGGCGCTGCTGGGCGGCTTTGCGCTGGGTTGCGCGATTCTGGTGGCGGTGTATTTCGTCATGCGCTTCAGTGTGGTCAAGCTGCCGCTCAAACCCTTTTTCATCGTCACTGGCGGCTTCATGTACCTGATGGCCTTTGTGTTCGCGGGCAAGAGCGTGATGGAGCTGATCGAGGGCAAACTCTTCACGCCCACGCTGTGGAGCCAGGTGCCCGAAATTCCCCTGCTTGGCATCCATCCCTACCGCGAAACGGTCATTCCGCAGCTTGTGCTGGTGCTGGCGGCTGTGGTGGCGTTGCTGGTCATGCGCGGCAGAAGGCCCGGGCCGCCTGCCCATTCGCCAGCGGCGGCAGAGGCCTGAGCGCCGTGGCGTTCAGGCGGGCGATGCGCCCAATATATAATAAGAATGATTGTCATTTATTTCCAACCAAAGGAGTGTTTATGAAGCTGAATGTTGTTCTGGGCCTGAGCGCGGCTTGCCTGCTTGCCGGTGGCGCGGCCCATGCGTTCGAGGAGTTTCCCGCGGGCGAGCCGGTCAAGGCCAACGAGATGGAAATCGCGGCCGTGTACCTGGAGCCTATCGACATGGAGCCGCGCGGCATGGGTTTGTCAGCCGCGCAGTCCGACATCCATCTGGAAGCGGACATCCACGCGCTGGAAGGCAACAAAAACGGCTTTGGCGCCGGGGAATGGATGCCGTACCTGACCATCAACTACACGCTGGTCAACACCGATACCGGCCAGAAGCAGGAAGGCACGTTCATGCCGATGGTGGCGGGCGACGGCCCGCACTACGGGCAAAACATCAAGATGATGGGCGTGGGCAACTACAAGGTGACCTACCACATTCAGCCGCCGTCGGCTGGCGGCCTGCACCGCCACACCGATGCCAACACCGGCGTGGGCCGCTGGTGGAAGCCGTTTGACGCGACTTTCGAGTTCAAGTACGTCGGACTCGACAAGAAGAAAAGCAAGTAACAGCCCCATGGCGACGACGGTGCGTTTTGCCGCCGCCGCTGGCCGGATTTCTCATCCGTGGGGAATCCAACCGCGGCAGGGCACACCGGCGGCGCAAACGCGGCTTGAGCGGCTTGACAAGGACGCCTGTGGGGCGTCCTTGTTTTTGGCGGACGCGCGCCTTTGCGGATGTAAGACAATGCCGGGGCCGCGCGGCGACGGCGGCAGCGGCGTCGCCGACAAGGCGGCGCGTCCGGGTCCGTGGTTTGCGGCCTTTTTTTCTTTTTCTTCAAACGCATGAATTCGTGCGGCCAACCGCAAGCATGAGTTATTTCTGGGCGTCCATTCTTTCCGCATTCCTGGCAACTGCGCTGCTGCTGGCCGCGCACTGGGGCCAGCGCAAAGCCCACGGCATGTGGGCCATGGCACTGCCCAGCGTGGGTGCGCTGCTGGCGGGCATTGCGCTGGGGTTGTCCTGGCCCGCGCAGCAAAAAGCCATGCTGGCTTTCAATCTGGTTTACCTGGGCGCGCTGGCGTTGTTTGTGCTTTGGCAGTTCATGCGCTGGCGCGAGTGGTTCTGGCCTGCGGCACTGCTGGTTGCGCTGGCTGGCGTTGCGTGGGGCGGCACATCCGCCGAGTTGGTGCTGAAGTACGTGCTCTACGTGATCAATGCCGTGCTGGCGCCGTTTGTACTCTGGCTGTTCATGCGCGGGCGGCGCGAGTGGTTCTGGCATGTGCTGCTGATTGCGCTGGCTGGCGTTGCGTGGGGCCGCACATCCGCCGTACTGGCGCTGACCAGCACGCACGTCATCAATACCGCGTTGCTGCTCAATCTGGGCAGCGTGGTCGCGGCGTTTGCGGCCTGCGCGCTGCTCGGCTGGCTGTTGTGCCCACTCTTGCGCGATGTGCCTGTTTTGCGCTGGCTGGCTCTGCTGGGCGCGGTCCTGTCGATCGCCGTGCCGCTGGGCGGGCAGGTGGTGCTCTTGCTCATGAAGCTCCAGGTGCTGGAACTGACCAAAGGCAATTTGTCTTTTGCGGCCAGAACCACCAATCTGCCCACGCTGATTGCCTACCCGCTGCTGGCGCTGGTGGGCGTGCTGCTGCTGGCGGCCAGCTTTGCGCTGCTGCGCCCGCGCTGGCGCGCCTGCAAGGCGGCGTCCACGCTGATCGCGCGGCGCATCGCGCTGGCCGATTTCCGCGCCATGCGACTGCGCCTGCTGGCGCTGGCGGCCATTGTGCTGGCCATGCTGGCGGGCCAGTTGTACTGGGATCGGGTGGCCTCGCGCCCGCCCGCGCTGTCAGAAGCCACGCGCGTGGCGCTGCGCGCCGACGGCGCCGCGCATCTGGCGCTGGCTCCGCTGATGGATGGCAATCTGCACCGCTTTGCCTGGGTGGCCGACGATGGGCGGCTGGTGCGCTTTTTCGTCATCAACCGGCTCGACGACCGCGTTGCCCCCGTCGTGGTGCTGGACGCCTGCCTGCTGTGCGGCGACAAGGGTTACGTGCAGCAGGGCGACCAGGTGGTTTGCGTGGGGTGCGGTGTGCATATGTTCAAGCCAAGCCTTGGCAAGCCGGGCGGTTGCAACCCGGTGCCGGTTGAAAACTGGAAGGTCGTCGCCGGCGAGATCGTCATTCCCAAAGCCGCGCTGGAAGCCGGGTTGCAGCTTTTCAGCACCGTGCTGACGATCGAGGTGACCGACCCGGTTTCCGGCACAAAGCTCACCAACACCAGCGCGCCGCACCGCTACAACTACGCCAACAAAACCTATTTCTTCGCGGACGAGGCGGCGCTGAACGCTTTCCGCGACGATCCCGAGCGATACATTGGCGCGCCACCACAGCCGTTGCCGCCGCCACAATCAGAGCCTGCGGCATCCGGCGCGCCAGCGCCCGCCGCCGCCGCGCTTTCAGGGCAGGGAGACGCGCCATGATGCTGCACATGCTGCGCCAGTCCTGGCGTCGCAACCGGCGCCGCAAGCTGCTGGCAGTGAGCACCGTGTTTCTGGCCGCCAGCCTGCTGTCGGCGCTGATGCTGGTGTCCATAGACATTGGCGACCAGATGGCGCGCGAGATGAAGTCCTATGGCGCCAACATTCTTCTTTTGCCCGCCGAGCAGGCCGCGCTGCCTGAATTGGGCGATGGCAAGGGCAACCCGCTGGCCGGGCAAAGCACGCTGGACGAAGCCGAACTGCCCAACATCGTGGGCATTTTCTGGCGCAACAACATCGTGGGATTCGCGCCGCTGCTCGCTGGCGATGTGCCGCTGCCGCCGGGCGGCGGGGGCGAAGAAGAGGCCGTCCGCGTCATTGGCACCTTCTTCGACAAAAACCTGGCCGTGCCCGATGAGGACGATTACCACACGGGCCAGAAAATCATCAGCCCGTATTGGCGGGTGCAGGGCGCCTGGCCCGATGACGAGAAGGACGAGGCGCTCGTTGGCGCGGCGCTGGCGCGCCAGCGCGGCTGGCGCGCGGGCAGCGTGCTGACACTGGGCGGGAAAACACTGCGCGTCACCGGCGTTCTGGCATCGGGCGGCGAGGAAGAAGACGCGCTGGTGCTGCCGTTGCGGCTGGCGCAGCAATTGCTGAACATGCAGGGCAAGGTGCAGGCCGTGCGCGTATCGGCCCTGACCGTGCCGGAAAACGACTTGTCGCGCAAGGCGCTGCGCGACCCCGACGCGCTGGACGCCGAAACCTACGACCAGTGGTATTGCACGGCCTACGTCTCATCCATTGCGCACCAATTGACCGAAGCGGTTTCCGGCAGCGTGGCCAACCCGATCTGGCAGGTGGCCGCCTCTGAGGGCGTCATCATCGGAAAAATCCAGTGGCTGCTGGTGATGGCCACTGGCGCGGCGCTGGCCGCTGCTGCCATGGGCGTGGCCTCGCTGATGACCAGCGCGCTGATGGAGCGGTCCAGGGAAATTGGCCTGATGAAAGCGCTGGGCGCTGAAAACTGGCGCATCGCCTTGCTGTTTTACGCCGAGGCCGTGCTCAACAGCCTGGCCGGCGGCCTGCTGGGCTGCGCGGCGGGCTGGGCGCTGGCGCGCGGCATTGGCTGGCAACTGTTTCACTCGCCCGTGCAATTCTCGTGGATCGTGGTGCCGGGCGTGCTGCTGATTTCCATCTTCATCGCGCTGGCGGGCACGTGGTGGCCAGCGCGGCGCATCGCGCGCCTGTACCCGGTGGAGGTGCTGCATGGCCGCGTTTGACATGCGCCGCACGCTGTTGCTGCGCGCCATATCGCTGCGCAACCCGCGCATGCTGGCGGTGTTTCTGGCGCTGATGGTGGGCGCGGCCATTGTGGGCGCGCTGCTGGCGGTGTACTTCGACATCAACATCAAGATGAGCCAGGAGCTGCGCGCCTTTGGCGCCAATTTCTATGTCGGCCCCGCCAGGGGCAGCGCCATGCGCGAGGCAGATTTTGACGCCGCCCTGGCCGCCGCGCCGCAAGGGCTGGTCAACGCGGGCAGCCCGTATCTGTATGGCACGGCCCGCAGCGAGCTGGAGCGCATCGCCCTGGCGGGCGTGCGCTTTTCGGCGCTGCGGCAACTGGCGCCGTACTGGCAGGTGCAAGGCGACTGGATTGGCGTGGATTTTGACGAGCGCAACGCCATGATCGGGCGCACGCTGGCGCAGCGCCTGGAGCTGCAAGTGGGCGGCACGCTCACGCTGCTCAAGGATGGCGATCGCTACCCCCTGCGCATCAAGGGCATCATCGACGCGGGCGACGCCAGCGACAGCCTGCTGTTCGTCAACCTGCCGCTGGCGCAACGCTGGCTGGACATGCCGGGCGCCATGTCGCACGCCCTCTTCAGCCTGGACAGCCGCGGCGCCGGTCAAGCAGAGGCATTGGCTGGCAAGCTGCAAGCCGCGCACCCGGACTGGTCGGTGCGGCCCATCCGCAAAGTATCGGCCAGCGAGGGCGCGGTGCTGCTCAAAATCCAGGGCCTGATGGGGCTGATCTCGGTGGTCATCCTGCTGCTGTCCACGCTGTGCGTCAACACATCGCTCACCGCCATCATCAGCGAGCGCAAAAAGGAATTCGCCCTGCAAAAAGCCCTGGGCGCCTCCAACCGCGCCATCGTGCAGCAAGTGCTGCTGGAAACACTGGTCATTGCCCTGATCGCCACCTTGCTCGGCTGCGCGCTGGGCCTGGCGCTGGCGCAACTGCTGGGGCAAAGCGTGTTCTCGGCCTGGATCAGCCTGCGCGCGCGGGTCATACCCATCACGCTGGCGCTCTCGACTCTGGTGGCACTGGCCGCTGGCATGGCGCCGCTGCGCCGCATCATGCGCATCGAACCGGCCATCGTCCTGAAAGGGGAGTAAGACACCACATGGCACAACAACAACCCGTTGCAATCGAAACCCGCCACCTTGGGCGGCAGTTTGGCGCCGTCAAGGCGCTCGACGACATCAACATCGAAGTGCGGCAAGGCCAGTTCGTGGCCCTGATGGGCGCCTCTGGCTCTGGCAAAACCACGCTCATGAACATCCTTACCTGTCTGGATGGCGCCACCTCGGGCCAGGTGTGGCTCAACGGCGTCGACGCCGCCACGCTGGACGAAGAAGGGCGGCGCGAATTCCGCGCCCGCCACATCGGCCTGGTGTTCCAGCAATTCCACCTCATACCGTACCTGAACGCGCTGGAAAACGTCATGCTCGCGCAGTACTACCACAGCGTCACCGACGAGGCATCGGCCCGCGCCGCGCTGGAAAAAGTGGGCCTGTCCAGCCGCATGGACCACCTGCCCAGCCAACTCTCGGGCGGCGAGCAACAGCGCGTGTGCATTGCGCGCGCTCTGGTCAACGAACCGCCCCTGCTGTTTGCCGACGAACCCACCGGCAACCTGGACGAAGAAAACGAAAGGCGCGTGCTGGAAATCCTGCAAGGGCTGCACCGGCAAGGCCGCACCATCGTCATGGTCACGCACAACCCGGCGCTTGGCGGCTACGCCGAGCGCATCATCCGCCTGCGCCATGGCCGCATCGTCGATGACGCCAAGCCGCCACAAGACAACGCGACAGCCGATGGCGCAGCCACTGCCATCGCCACCCCCCCATCCGGAGAGCCAACGCCATGAACACGAAACGCTTCTTTCTTTTGCGCGGTGCCGCCAGCCTTGCCGCGCTGGGCGGCATGCTGACAGCCTGCAAGGAAGAAGTCGCCCGCCTTGGCGATGCCGCCCCTGAACTGGCCGCGCTGGACTTGCATGGCAACCCCGCCAAACTGGCCCAGTGGCGCGGCAAACCGCTCTACCTGAACTTCTGGTCGGCTGGCTGCGCCGTGTGCCTGAACGAAATGCCGCGCCTGGAAACCCTGAGCCGCCAAT
>JAISNB010000220.1 GCA_031276435.1 Burkholderiaceae bacterium
ATTGATGCCTTCTCACTGGCTGGCAATGGCCCGGTACCCGCGACATTCAAAATGGGCTTTGGCGCCAGCACGGGCGGCACGGCCAGTATTCAGGAAGTGCGCATCAAGAGCGCGAAAACGCTTATCAGCGCCGTTCCCACGCTTGAGCAAAACGCGCTGGGCGCGTTGGCGGTGGTGCTGGCGCTGTTGACTGTGCCCGCACTGCGCCGCCGTTTCAAGAATTAAAATGTTTGCAGGGGTTGGAATACCCCCTCACCCTGCCCTCTCCCCCATAAATTGGGGAGAGGGGAAGAATATGGACGTGGCGTACCTATCCTGTCATTGCGATGGGCTTTAGCCCCGTGGCAATCCATACAGCCCCTTTTTCGTTTGCGACGCACTGAAAAATCCCCCTCACCCTGACCCTCTCCAACCTCTCCCCATCCCTCCCCAACAAAGGGGGGGTGTAATATGCACCCCTCTCCACTTGTGGAGAGGGGTGGGGGCGTGGGAATGAATAGGTGCGCTTGCGTGCGCATGGGAGTAGTGGTGAATTGCCACGCGCCTGCGGCGCTCGTAATGACGAGGAAATACAAGCTGCTTTCGAGGTTTATCTTGTGCGGCGCGCGCGGGTGGCCGCCAACGCCACCGCCTACGACCCGCAGAAACCCCGCCCGCGCGCCTGAAAAAATCCGGGGCACGCGCCGCCGCCGCGCGGCCCCGGCAAGCGGCTACGCTACGCCTGCCCGGCACCCGCCGCCGCCATGGCGACATAGCCGACAGAAGCGCCGAAGCGGTCCTTGTAGTTGGCGCGGATCAGCGGGTCCAGCGTCGCCATCACCTTGCCGTGCAGGTTCTTGTCCCAGTCGCCGGGATGCTGGAAGTTGCTCATGATGTACGTCCAGCCGTTGATGTGGTCGACCGCGTGCAGGCCGGTTGCTTCAGCCCCCGCCGGGGTGCTGAGAATGCGCGCGAGCTTGCCGGTGTCAACGTTGTAGGCCCAGAGGAAATTGTTCACGTGCATGCCACTGTCTTCGCCAATGAAGAGCGTGCGGTAGGTTTCAGAAAACTTGATGTTGTCGGGGTTGGCGATCTTGTCGGGATTGGCCAGGTTGCCCAACGCGTCCGCCTGGGGCAGATCCTCGCCCACCAGCGCGGCGGGCGCAGCCATGCTGACGGGCGTCCAGTCGCTTTTGATGGACTTGCCGTTGTTGTCCTTTTGCCCGCCTTGCATTGGCAACGCGTAAATCGCGCCAGCCCTGGGACCTTCGACCCGGATGTCGCCAGAGCCGTTGAGCATGCTGCTCTGGATGTAGGCCATGGCGCTGTAGGCGATTTTGTCGCGCGCGTTGACCGTGGTGCCTTCCATCTTGGTAAAGCCCATGCTGGCGCCCTTGTAGGCCGCGTAGCGGTGCGTTTCTAGAAAGGCAGCGGCCTTTTCCATGCCGGGCTTCAGGCGAATCCAGTTGTATTTGCCGTCGTATGGAATTTTGGTGAAGCTCGCGTCCTGCGGATCGCTGGTGCGCACGTCCATGATGTCGGCGATGGTCAGCCGATCGGCCAGCGCCTCGATCTCGCCGCTGCTGGCGTGTCCCAGATGAATCCAGCTCAGCTTGGCCGCGCCGGGGCCAACGCCCGAGGTCTGATGCCATTTGGCCACGTACAAATCGCCGCTGGAAAGATCGCGCGCCCGGTCGGCCACAAACATGAACAGGCCGCCGTTGGTGGCGTCGTCGCCCATCAGTGCGGTGCGCTCGTCGGGCATCACCTGGATCAGCTCGTGCGAGATGCGTCCCAGGTTGTAATGCTTGACGATGTGGCCGGTGCCATCGGGATGGACGAAAACCTCTGGAATGTGGCCGTAATGGTAGGGATTGACCTTGCCCGCGCTGCCGTAGAGATTGCGGCCAAACGACTGGAATGCCACGTCATTGGCGACATTGGCCGCGTCTGGCTCGTACTCCTCGCTGGAAAGGTGCGTGTTCCAAGGCGACAGGCTGGCCCCGCAAGGCGTCCACAAGCCGTGGATGGCGGCGGTGTCGACCGCGCTGTACTTGACCAGCGCGAGTTCGCCCGTGTCGGGGTTTTGATCCAGCGTCAGCACGGCCACCGGAGAAGGCAGGTGCTTGTAGACATCGTTGCCGCCCTGATCGCGCGTCAGGTACTCGAACTGCACCACCGCGAACACGGTGTTGCCAGCAACGCCCGGCACCGCGGGATTGGGCAGCGTCAGCAAGGAAGAGCCGTCCGGGCTGTCCGAATAAAACTGCCGCGCCTTGCCGGGCACGGACGTATCGATGATGGGCCGCCCGTTGATGTCGCAATAGCCCCCGGCCAGCGCCTGCCCGCCCTTGCCGTCGGGCACCATGTCGCCGGTATTGAAAAAGGCGCGGTAGAGCAGATCGTGCGTCGTCTTCTGCCCCGTGGCCGACACAAGCGCCACGCGAGAGCGAACCGCCGTGGTCGCCATATCGGCGGCGTTGGAAAGATTGGGCGCGGCCATGGGAATGAACTCGATGCCCGTCGCCGTCGGCACGGCGGGCACGGCAGCCGCCGCCCCGATCGTCTCGCCACAGGCCACGGGCAGCATGGGAATCGTGCCCAGCAATTGCAAAAAATGGCGCCGCGACGACGACGCG
>JAISNB010000010.1 GCA_031276435.1 Burkholderiaceae bacterium
ACATCTTCCACAACCTCAGGGAAATCAACGCGCGCGGTTTGAGCATCTTCCTGGTCGAGCAAAACGTGCGGCAGGCGCTCAAACTTGCGCACCACGCCTACGTGCTGGAAAACGGCCTCATCACGCTCAGCGGCACTGGCAAAGACCTGATGACCGACGCGCGCGTGCTGGAAGCGTACCTGGGCGGCTGATTGCGCGCGCGCCACTCTCACCCTCCTCTCCCTCTGAGGGACAGAAGTGCCTCAAAGGGAAGGGGTGAGAAGGTAGCGGCGCAGCATCAACTCAAGCGCCGCGTGCTCTGCACGGGAGTCCCCTCTCCCCTCTAGGGGCATAGGTATCTACACAGCAGGCAGATAGTCTGGGAACGTGGGCGTCCGGCCCGCTGGTTTCTCTCGTACGTTTCCCCCGTGCGAGCGCGTAGAGGCGGGTTTGAAACCCGCCCCTACAGAAGAGGGCGCTTGCCGTCTGCGGCAACCCCCGCGGACCGGGGGCACGTACCCAGAAAAAACGACGTCCCTGCGCAAACGCCGTATGGTTTGCGGAAAAAATCACTGTCCGCTTTCCCGAACCCTCCCCCCCGCTGTGTAGATTGCTCTAGGGGGAAAGAGTGCCCCGGAAGGCGCGAAGGAAACAGGCAACAAGGGTTGGCAAAAAACAACACACGCCCATCAAAAAGCGGAACTATTTCACACTTTCCGCGTTTTTTACGCTTTTGCGCCGCTCTGCCTGTTGCAAAACGCGAAAATGCCGCTACCATGGCATGCATGTCTTGGCCCCGCGCCGATCCGCCGATCTTGCCTCCTGTGTTACCGCGTCGCTCAACGCAGCATGCGCAAGCACACAGGGGGCATGAGAAGGTGGCAAAGCAAGGGGCGCGAAGGCGCATCCACCCATCTTGAACGCCTTAATTTATTATCAAAGGAAATCAGCATGACAGAAAATCTCGAACCCAAAAATAATTCCAAAATTCATGGAACTTATTCCGGGCGCGTGCGTCCATACAGACTACAGACTACAGACGTAGGCTGAATTCTGCTTTTCGTTTTTTTCAAGGGTGTGTGGCCGCAGCGGCCTTGTTCCTAACTCCTGCAAGTTATGCCCAAAGCGTCGTTACGCTTTATGAGAACAACTTTGAAAACCCTGCTACATCCGATTGCAACAATGGATGGGGCGGCAGCAATGGCAGTACGCTGAAAGATGATTATGGTACGCCAGAAAATCCAATAAACCAGGCTTTATCACTGGATCGGCTCTGCGCCAGCACCGACGCAAACGACGCAAGCAAATATTACGACCCTTCGCAAACCGCGGGGCAATACACGGGGGGCATAGCGGCAGGCCCCGTTTACTTTGAGGCATGGAGTTTGCAGTTTGACCCGAAGGGCCATGACAAATTCGACCTGAACATGGACTGGTCTTTAATCGATCTAAGAACCCAGCCGATCTTCATGCCAACCAATGGCCCCAAAGATGTTGTGACCCGCTTTTACCGGGTGCCCGCAGGTTCAACCTTTGGTCTGACGAATGGCGGAAGTGGTGCAACCATTCCCTACGTTACACTGGATGGAAGCGTCGCAACGCCTTTTGCGCAAAGCAATTTCACGATCCATCCGTTTCCCGCAACCGATTATCCAGCCAAGGCCTATACCTTCAACTGGCAAACCCAGACGTTGAGCGTGAGCCTAGCGGGCCAGGGCTTTCAGCCCGGTGACAAGGTGGCCGTTGTTTATCATCTGGATAATGCTGGAAACAGCGTTCGCGTGTATGCGGCATTTGACAATTACCGGATAACGGCCCCTGTCCCCCCGGTGCCCGGCAATGCCTTGTGGGCATTGATTTTGATGGCGCTTGGCGTGTTGGGTTTTGGCTGGCACAGCCAGCGCAAGCCATTGCACTGAAATCACCATGCACTGCCGTGCGGCAGTGCAAAAATCATTGAAAGCGGTGTGCTGCGCTTGCCAATGGATGATGCTTTGAACAGGCGGGGGTGCATAAAAATTTTCATCATCGGCCAGCCAGTAAAAAAGCCACTTTTCGGAGTGGCTTTTTTGTGGCCTGCATGACCGTCGCTTTGCTTTGTGTTGGAGTACCCCTCACCCGGCGCTTCGCGCCACCCTCTTCCCAAGGGGCGAGGGGGAAGAATATGAATGTGCGGCACAGAACCCCCTCTCCCCCTAAAGGGGGCGAGGGTAAGAAATATAAATGCGCCGCGCATGCTCAAGGGGCGAGGGTATTAATTTGTGGCGCGTTCGCGCCGTTCATGGAAACAGTGGATTGCCGCGGGCCTTTGGCCCTCGCAATAACGATGGATTTGGAAGGCTTCTTGTCATGCGGTTTTTTGGGGGTCTCATTGGTGGCAGAAGTGCTCTTTTCCCCCAAAGGGCGAGGGAATGAAATGGGTACATTCTTCGCGCGCGTGGATGCCTTTGGCGAGTGGCTTCCGCTGGCTGGTTGTGGCGGCGCGGTCAGGCCAAGGCTTATGGCGATGCAGGGATGCTTGTAGCGTTCCGGGGTGAGAAACGCGCCCCGGTCGCGTCGGCTGGCCGGTAGGGCCGTCGGCGGGCGCGTTATTTCTTTTTCGTCTGGGCGGCGACCCATTTGACGGCAAAGGCTTGCAGGTCGGAGAGGCGTTTGATGAGGTCGGCGCCCGAGGCGGTGAGGTTGTAGCCGCTGGGGCCATGGGTGACCAGGTTGGCGGCGCGCAGTTCCTTGAGCCGGATGTTGAGTGTGTTGGGGGTGATGCCGCCCACGCTGTCTTGCAGCAGCCGGAAGGTTTGCGGATGCCCGTCGCGCAGCGCCCACATGACACGGATGGCATAACGCGCTTCAAGCAGGGCCAGCAACTGGCCTGTGGCAGCGTTGTCCTTGGAACTCATGGTTTGGGTTTCTCCTCGGGGCAAGCGGGGTGGCTTGGCGTGGGCGGGAGACAGTGCCTTTTGAAGGGCTGGCCGCCGCGCATGACGGGTAAATGTTAGCCCAAAACCTTGTGTCGCTACACGTTTGATAGCTTTGCAGGGTTGTTTTGCGTGGGTTTGGCGCTACAAAAACCAGAATTCAATGTGGGGCGCGCGGCTACAGGTCTCGTGCGGCAAGGCTTTTGTGCTGCAAATGTTGTATTGCGACAGCCTTGGGGCCAATTCACGCCGGGCGTCGGTGGCGATAAGGCCGCGCCCGCGGGTTTGGGGCGGGGGCTGTTCGGGCAGGGGCGGTGCGCGAGGGCGGGCCGCCCCCTACAATCGGTTGCAGTTCAATTTCGCGGTTCACGAATTTTTCGGATGAAGATTCTGCTTTGCAACGACGATGGCTATCAGGCGCCCGGCATTGTGGCGCTGCACGCGGCTTTGCGGGCGGTGCCGGGCTGGCAGGTGGAGATGATTGCGCCCGAGCACAACAACAGCGCCAAGTCCAATTCGCTGACGCTGCAAGCGCCGCTTTATGTGTATCAGCCAGCGCCGGGGATTCGTTACGTCAACGGCACGCCAGCCGATTGCGTACACATTGCGCTGACGGGGCTGCTGGATTGGCGGCCCGATCTGGTGGTCTCCGGCATCAACAATGGCGCCAATATGGGCGACGATACGCTGTATTCGGGCACCGTGGGCGCGGCCATGGAGGGTTATTTGTTCGGTATCGCGGGCATGGCGTTTTCGCTGGTTGACAAGGGGTGGGCGCATCTGGACGCGGCGGCGGCCAAGGCGTGCGAGATTGTGCGCCAAGTGGGCGCTCAGCGGCTGGGTGGCACGCGCCCGTGGCTGTTGAACATCAACATTCCCAATCGTCCGCTGGCGCAGATCAAGCCCGTGAAGGTGTGCCGCCTGGGCCGTCGGCACGCGGCCGAGCAGGTGATCGAACAGGTCAATCCGCGCGGCGAGACCATGTACTGGATTGGCGCTGCCGGGGCGGCTGCGGACGCGACCGAGGGCACCGATTTCCACGCCACGCAGCAGGGGCATGTGGCGCTGACGCCGCTCCAGGTGGATTTGACCGATCACGACGCGTTGGGCTACTGGGCGCAGGGCATGGCGCATCTGCTCAAGGGCGGAGCTGCCTGATGGCCACCGGGCGCGCCGATGGTCAGCAACGCCCCGGGTTTCCGGCGCGCGTTTTTGATACCGCACCGCGCCGCGCGGGCGCGCTGGCGGCCCCGCCCCCGCCGGTTGCGCCCGCTGGCGCGCCGCGCGACGCTATTCCGGCGCGGGGCCGGATGGTGCAGTTGCTGGCCGCGGGCGGCATTCATGACGCGGCGGTGTTGCGCGCCATGGGCGCGGTGGAGCGCCACCGCTTTGTCGACAGCGCGCTGGCCGCGCAGGCGTATGAGGATACGGCGCTGCCCATAGGGCTGGGCCAGAGCATTTCCAAGCCCAGCGTGGTGGCGCGCATGGTGGAGTTGCTGCTGCAAGGCGGCCTGAAGGGCCAGGACGCGCGCCTGGGCCGCGTGCTCGATATTGGTACGGGCTGCGGTTATCAGGCCGTGGTGCTGGGCCAGTTGGCCGCCGAGGTCTACAGCATCGAGCGTTTGCGCGATTTGCACGAGAAAGCGCGCGCCAATTTGCGGCCCCTGCGCATCAGCAACGTGCATCTGATTCTGGGCGATGGCATGGCCGGTTTTGCCAAAGGCGCGCCCTATGCTGGCATTATTGCGGCTGCGGGGGGCGAGCAGGTGCCCGCCGCCTGGGTCGATCAGCTTGCCGTGGGCGGACGCATTGTGGCGCCCACGGCGTCCAGCGGCGGGCAGCAGGCGCTGGTGGTCATAGACAAGACGCGGCAGGGCGTTGTGCAGACGGTTTTGGAGTCTGTCAACTTCGTGCCTCTAAAATCAGGAATCGCCTGAGGAACTCTGGGGAACATGATTGTGAGCGGTTGCAAAATCTGGACAGTGCTGTTGCTGGGCTGCGCCTTGGCGCTGGGGGGGTGCGGCAGCACTTTGACGCGGGCGCCGGTGGAAGACCGGGGCACGGCCTCGCGCATCGATCCATCCAAACTGCCCGGCGCGGAAAACGCGGGCAAGCCGGGCTATTACACCGTGCGCCAGGGCGACACCATCATGCGCATCGCATCGGCCAGCGGTCAAAGCTGGCGCGACATTGCCCAGTGGAACAATCTGGACAACCCCAACGTGATCGAAGTAGGGCAGGTGCTGCGCGTGGTGCCGCCCACGGCTGCCACGGCGGTCACATCGCCTGGCGCGGCTGCTGCGGCGACATCGGCAGGCGCGGACAGCGTGGCTTTCATGTGGCCTTCCACAGGGGCCATGATCGCCAAATTTGACGACTCCAAAAACAAGGGCATCGATCTTGCTGGCAAGGCGGGCGATCCGGTGCTGGCCGCCGCCGACGGCAAGGTGGTTTACGCAGGCGCGGGCCTGCGCGGCTATGGCAACCTGGTCATCCTCAAGCACAACAACACCTTTTTGACCGCTTACGCGCACAACCAGAAGCTGCTCATCAAAGAGGACGAGACGGTGAAAAAAGGCCAGAAGATTGCCGAAATGGGTTCTACCGATGCCGATCGCGTCAAGCTGCATTTTGAAGTTCGCCGCTCGGGCAAACCCGTTGACCCGCTGAAATACCTGCCGGTGCGCTAGGCGATGGCCTCTTCCGCGCGCCGCGCTGCACCCGGCGCAAGGTGCCAGCGCAAAGCCGGGGCACGGGCCGCATTTTTTGCTGGACGCTTTTTTCTCCCATGACCCTGGCAACTTGCGACGCTGAAAGCAACAGCGGCGGCAGCGCCCGCAGCCCTCTGGCTGACATGGGCGAGTGGCTGCTGGTGGACGCGCTGGACATCGAGGCGCAAGGCATTGCCCGCAGGCCCGATGGCAAGGTGGTCTTCATCGATGGCGCATTGCCCGGCGAGCGCGTGCGCGCTAGCGTGTACCGCAAGAAAAACAACTGGGAAGCGGCCACCCTCACCGAAATTGCCCACGCCAGTAGCCAGCGCGTGCCGCCGCGCTGCCCGCACTTTGGCTTGCACGCGGGCGCTTGCGGCGGCTGCAAGATGCAGCATCTGGAGCCTGCCGCGCAGGTGAGCATCAAACAGTGCGTGCTTGAGGACAATTTGTGGCACCTGGGCAAAGTCAAACCCGAGCGCGTGCTGCCGCCCATCCACGGCCCGGCCTGGGGTTATCGCCACCGGGCGCGGCTGTCGGTGCGCTACGTCGCCAAAAAGGGCGATGTGCTGATCGGCTTTCACGAGCGCAAAAGCCGCTACGTGGCCGACATGCGCCAGTGCCCGGTGCTGCCCGCGCACGTCAGCCGCATGCTGCTGCCGCTGCGCGCGCTGATCCTGGGCATGGACGCGCGCGAGGGCTGCCCGCAGCTTGAACTGGCCTGCGGCGGCAACGCCGTCACCGCACTGGTGCTGCGCCATCTGGAGCCGCTGTCGGCGCGCGACCTCGATCGCCTGCGCGCCTTTGGCAACGCGCACGGCGTGCAATGGTGGCTGCAACCCAAAGGGCCGGAGACCGTGCACCCGCTCTCCGAAAGCGGCGCGGCGCTGGCCTATGCGCTGCCGGAATTTGGTCTGAGCATGCCCTTCAAACCCACCGACTTCACGCAAGTCAACCCGCACATCAACCGCGTACTGGTCATGCGCGCGCTGCGCTTGCTGGAGGCCAGGCCGCACGAGCGCGTGATCGACTGGTTTTGCGGCCTGGGCAACTTCACGCTGCCGCTGGCGACGCAGGCTGGCAGCGTGCTGGGCGTGGAAGGCAGTGCGCAGCTGGTGGCGCGCGCGCGCCAGAACTGCGCGCAAAACCAGGCCGCGCGGCCAGTTGGCCAGCCGCCGCTGAACGCGCGCTTTGAGAGCCGCAACCTGTTTGAAATGAGCGCCGCACAACTGGTGGCCGACGGCAGCGCCCACCGCTGGCTGATCGATCCGCCGCGCGAAGGCGCGTTCGCACTGGTCAAGGCGCTGGCGGCCCTGCATCAGCAGCGCATCGGCACGCCAGCGCACGCGCTGGGCGCGGCCTTGCAAGCCGGGCCACTGCCGCCCGAGGCCGCGCACTGGCAGCCGCCGCAGCGCATCGTCTACGTCAGTTGCAACCCGGCCACGCTGGCGCGCGACGCGGGTTTGCTGGTGCACCAGGCGGGCTACCGCTGCACGGCCGCTGGCGCGGTCAACATGTTCCCGCACACCGCGCACATGGAAAGCGTGGCGGTGTTCGAGCGGGCGGCGGATTGAAGCGGCGCAACCCGGGCGCGGATGGGCCGCGCGCGTATTTCAGCGCGCGCTTCAAACAGAGCGCAAATAGACGACCAGATCGGCAATGGACAGCATCGGCAGCCCATGCTGGCGCGCGTAGTCCAGCACATCGGCGCCGCGCGCCATGGAGCCATCGGGGTTCATCAACTCGCACAGCACGGCAACGGGGCGCAGCCCGGCCAGCCGCGCCAGACATACCGAGCCTTCGGTATGCCCGCGCCGCGCCAGCACGCCACCGGGATGCGCGCGCAGCGGAAACACATGGCCGGGACGCACCAGATCGCCGGGCCGGGCATCGGGATGGATGGCGGCGCGGATGGTGGTCAGCCTGTCGCGCGCGCTTACGCCCGTGCGCACGCCGTGGCGCGCTTCAATGCTCACTGTGAAAGCGGTGCCAAAACTGCTTTCGTTTTTTTCCACCATCTGTGGCAATTGCAGGCGCGACAAATCGGCATCGGTCATGCACAGGCAGACAATGCCGCTGCCGTCGCGGATCAATTGCGCCATGGTGCGCTCGCTCAGGCGCTCGGCGGCAAGAATCAGGTCGGCCTCGTCCTCGCGGTCGTTGTCGTCGGTCAGCAGCACGGGCACGCCCGCGCGAATGGCCTCCAGCGCCGCCTGTACGCGCCGCGCCAGCGCGTCGATCGCCAAGGGTTGGGACGCGGCGGCAGCGGCGGCACTGCCGGATGAGTCCATCATGGGTTGTGGTTGAAACATGCAAACGCTCCTCGAAATACAAAAAAGTTGAGAAGACGTTTTCGGGGCACGCGAGGGCGCGATCGCCCGCACGCACATGCGCGGCACAACAAGGAGCCGTTCATGCGCGCGCGCCCAAGCGCACGCTCTCGCACATCTTCTTGCATCCGGACTGTGACCGTCGGCCCTGGCATGTGACCAGATCAGCTTGACCCCGTGGCCGATGGCCCCGGGCGCTCGCGGGCTTGCAAGGACTTGCCGCGCACCTTGCGCTGCAACCTTGCCTACCGCCGGTGGGGAGTTTCACCCCGCCCTGAAGACGTTGCGCTGGCCCAATGCCAGCGCAGCGTGGATTCTGGCACTTTTTTGGGGATGGCGTTGCGGCGCGGGCAGCAAGATGGCCGCGCATGCCTGCAAGCGCATACCACCTTTCCATCGCCATTGCGGGGAGCGCAGCGACGCGGCAATCCATGTGGCTTTCATTTGGGCAATGCCCTTTTCGGTTGCGTTGCGCGGGAAAATTCCCCTCACCCTGACCCTCTCCCCCAAGGGGGCGAGGGGAAAATACAAATGCATCGCGCTTGCCCAAGGCGGCGAGAGCAATGAAGAGATGCGCACCCTTTGTCCGTCATTGCGGCCACACCCCATCGCATCGTCATTGCGGGGGAGCGCAGCGACGCGGCAATCCATTGACCGCTCTCTTGAGGGACAAGCAGCGCCCCCTCTCCCCGTCCCTCCCTAAAGGGGGGCAATATGCTCGCCTCTCCACTTGTGGCAGAGGGGTTGGAGGTGAGGATGGGGGCGAGGGTAAAGAGAATGAATGCGCCGTGCCTGCCCAAGTGGTGAGGGGAAATCCGGTTCCCTCCCCCTGTGGGGGGAGGGTCAGGGAGAGGGGCATTCCCCCAAGATGGCGAGGGCATTGGATACGCCGCGTCCGCCTTCAAAAGGAAAGTGTCCCGGCAGGAGCGAGGGGCGAGAGGGCTGTCTTGCAAACAAGCGCGGCAAACAGGCAAAAAAAAGCCCGTCGAAACGGGCTTGAATAGCCTAACTTGTACAGGATTTCTGGCTCCCCGACCTGGGCTCGAACCAGGGACCTACGGATTAACAGTCCGGCGCTCTACCAACTGAGCTATCGGGGAACAAGAGCCTCGCATTATAGCCAGTATTTCGCGGTTTGCGCCAGTGGCGCGCGCCGCGCGGTGTTGGCTTTATGATGCGCGCTGCTCCGGGGTGTTGCCGGGCGGGGGGTGTTTCTTTCCGCGCGGCATCTGAGATGGCCTGACGCGTGCCGAACCCGCCGAACTTGATCCGGTTCATGCCGGCGTAAGGATGAGTTGTTTCATTGCCTGTATTGCCGATTGGTGCACGGCCCCGCGGGCAGGCCGTCGAAACCCGGAGTGCTCTGTTTTTTTGCAGGAGTCCGCTTCGATGAACGCCCCCGATGAAAAGTTTGCCCGCTTGCTTGCGCTCGCGCGCGCGCCGTTTCCGTCTGCCAGCAAGGCTTATTTGCAAGGAGGGCGCGCCGATGTGCGCGTGCCTGTGCGCGACATTCAGCTTAGCAATGGCAGCGTGGTCTCGGTGTACGACACCTCTGGCCCCTACACCGATCCGGCGCTGGCCATCGACGTGCGGCGCGGCTTGCCCGCGTTGCGCGCGCCCTGGATTGCCGAGCGCGCCGACAGCGCGCTTTACGCTGGCTGCGCGGTCCATTTGCTGGACGATGGCGGCAAGCAGGCGGCGCGCGATGGCGGGCGCATCAACCCGTTGCGCCAGCAGGCCGCGGCCTTGCAGCGCCAGCCGCGCCGCGCGCGCGGCGGTGGCGGCGTCACGCAAATGCACTATGCGCGCAAGGGCATTGTCACGCCCGAGATGGAATACGTTGCCCTGCGCGAAAACGGGCGGCTGCAATGGACGCGCGAGTTCCTGGGCGATGCCCGGCGCGAGGCGCGGCGCCGTGGCAACCCACTGGGCGCCAACCTGCCCGAGCGCGTCACGCCCGAATTCGTGCGCGACGAGGTGGCGCGCGGGCGTGCGGTGATTCCGGCCAACATCAACCACCCGGAGCTGGAGCCAATGGCAATCGGGCGCAATTTCCGCGTCAAGATCAACGCCAACATTGGCAACAGCGCCGTCACTTCCGGCATCGAGGAAGAGGTGGAAAAACTCGTGTGGGCCATCCGCTGGGGTGCTGACACGGTGATGGATCTTTCCACCGGCAAAAACATCCACACCACGCGCGACTGGATCATCCGCAACTCGCCCGTGCCCATTGGCACCGTGCCCATTTACCAGGCGCTGGAAAAAACAGGCGGCGTGGCCGAGGATCTGACCTGGGAGATTTTCCGCGACACGCTGATCGAGCAAGCCGAGCAGGGCGTGGATTACTTCACCATCCACGCGGGGCTGCGCCTGCCGTTCATCCACCTGACCGCTGACCGCGTAACAGGCATTGTCAGCCGGGGCGGCTCCATCATGGCCAAGTGGTGCATCGCGCACCATCGCGAAAACTTCTTGTACACGCATTTCGAGGACATTTGCGCGATCATGAAAGCCTACGACGTGAGCTTCAGCCTGGGCGACGGCCTGCGCCCCGGCTGCGCCGCCGACGCCAACGACGAAGCCCAGTTTGCCGAATTGCGCACGCTGGGCGAGTTGACGCAAACGGCCTGGAAGCACGATGTACAAACCCTCATCGAAGGGCCGGGCCACGTGCCCATGCACATGATCCAGGCCAACATGGACGAGCAGCTCAAGTATTGCCATGAAGCGCCGTTCTACACGCTGGGGCCGCTGGCCATCGACATCGCGCCGGGGCACGACCACATTGCCAGCGCCATTGGCGCGGCCATGATCGGCTGGATGGGCACGGCCATGCTGTGCTACGTTACGCCCAAGGAGCATCTTGGCCTGCCCGACCGCAACGATGTCAAGCAGGGCATCATCGCCTACAAAATCGCGGCCCACGCGGCCGATGTGGCCAAGGGCCACCCCGCGGCGCGCGCGCGCGACGATGCCATCAGCCAGGCGCGCTTTGAATTCCGCTGGGAAGACCAGTTCAATTTGGGGCTTGATCCAGACACCGCGCGCGCGTTCCACGACGCAACCCTGCCCAAGGGCAGCAGCAAGAGCGCGCACTTTTGCAGCATGTGCGGCCCCCGGTTTTGCAGCATGAAAATCACGCAGGAAGTGCGCGACTACGCGGCAGCCCATGGCATCGACGCGCAAGACGCGCTGGCCGCTGGCATGCAGGAAAAATCGGCCCAGTTCCAGGCGCAAGGCGGCGCCCTCTATGTGCCCGTCGCGCCCACTGAAGCGCGCAGCGCCTGAATGCGGCGCGTTTTGCAAACCAGCGGTTTTTTTATGTCCAAGGCATTTCTTCATCTTTTGCGCGCGCCATGTTGGCAGTGGCGGTGCTGGCGCGGCAGCGACCGCGCCGCATGCCGTGCGGAGGCCACATCCGGATTCCAACGGTTCGACTCAAGGAGTGGCATTCAATGCATCCGGTCAATCCATTGACGCAACAGCACATCGGCATTGCGGGCGCTGGCCTGCTGGGCCGACTGCTGGCTTGGCAGCTTGCCCGCGCGGGCCATGTGGTGGAAGTGTTCGACCCCTCGCCCGACGCCGCGCCGCGCTGGCGTGAGGCCCTGGCGCTGCAAGGCGACGCCAGCACCGCGCCCCAGGCCGCCGCCTTCACCGCGGCGGGCATGCTCAGCCCGCTGGCCGAGCTGGACAACGCCGAGCCTGCCGTGGCCGCGCTGGGCTGGCGCTCGCTGCAAATCTGGCGCGCCATCGCCGCCGCCTTGCCGCAACAACCGTTCTTCGCGGCGCGTGGCAGTTTGATGCTGGCGCACCGTGAGGACGCGGGCAGCGCGCGGCGCGTGCTCGACCGGCTGCAAACAGCCTGCGCCACGCCGCAATGGCAACAAGCCAGCCCGCGGCAAAGCGCGGCGCAGGCGCTGGATGCGGCGGCGCTGCATTTGCTGGAGCCTGCCGTACAGGCCGTGGCCCACGCCTGGCTGTTGCCCGGCGAGGGGCAGGTCGATACCGCCGCCATGCTGCACGCGCTGCTGGCGGACGCCAGCGCCACCGGGCGCGTCACCTGGCACTGGGGGCAGGGCGTGCGCGCGCTGCGCGCGCAAGGCGAGCGAGCGGCGCTGCTGCAACTGGCCGGTGGCGGGCAAGCCGCGTTTGATTGCGCCATCGACGTGCGCGGCGTGGGCGCAAAACCCGATTTACCCGTGCGCGGCGTGCGCGGCGAGGTGCTCACACTGCACTGCCCCGGCCATGGCCTGCAACGCCCGCTGCGCCTGCTGCACCCGCGCCACCGCGTGTACATCGTGCCGCGTCCGGGCGATCGCGTGCTGGTGGGCGCCAGCGAACTGGAAAGCGAAGACCGCTCGCCCGTCAGCCTGCGCGGCGTGGTCGAACTGCTGGCCGCCGCGCACAGCGTGCTGCCTGCGCTGGCCGAGGCGCGCATCGAGCACCTCGACGTCAACCTGCGCCCGGCCTTGCCCGACAACAACCCGCTGGCGCGCTGGCAGGGCCGCTGCCTGAGCATCAACGGCCTGTTTCGCCATGGCTGGCTGCTGGCGCCCGCGCTGGTAGAGGGCGCGCTGGCGCAAGGCCCGCTGGCTGGCAGCGCGCTGGATGTGCCCGCCGTCGATGTCGCCCCTGCCGATGCCACTGCCGCCGCCGCGCCTGATTGAATACAGATATGGAGAACGCCCCATGACAACGCAAACTTTCCAGTCCGCCGCCCAACCGGCGGCGCCCGCACAAACCATCGGCATCACACTGGACGGCCAAAGCGCGCCAGTGGCGCGCGGCAGCACGCTGGCCGATCTGCTCGCACAACTGGGCCACGCGCCCGACGCGGTAAGCACCGCCGTCAATGGCGAATTCGTGGCGCGCGCTGCGCGCGCCGCGTACACACTGGCCCCAGGCGATCAGGTGCTGCTGTTTCACCCCATCGTGGGGGGATGATGAACACCACGCCACCACCGCCCGCAGCACCCCAACCCGCCTTGCCCGCCGACGCCGCCACGCCACCTGTGGACTGCTGGCGGGTGGGCGACGTTGCGCTTGGCAGCCGCCTGTTGCTGGGCACAGCGGGCTATCCGTCGCCCCGGGTGCTGCGCGAGGCCATGCTGGCCTCTGGCGCGCAAGTCTTCACCGTGGGACTCAAGCGCCAACTGGCCGCCGCGGGCGACAACGGCTTCGTGCAAATGATTCGCGCCACCCTGCGCGAGGCGGGCGCGCGCCTGCTGCCCAACACCGCTGGCTGCGCCACCGCGCGCGAAGCCGTGCAACTGGCGCACATGGCGCGCGAGCTGTACGACACGCACTGGATCAAACTGGAAGTGGTGGGCGACGAATACACACTGCAACCCGACGCGCAAGAGTTGCTGCTCGCCGCGCGCCAGTTGGCCCGCGACGGCTTTGCCGTATTTCCCTACTGCACCGACGATCTGGTCGTCGCCAAACGCCTGCTGGACGCGGGCTGCCCGCTGCTCATGCCCTGGGGCGCGCCCATTGGCTCCGGGCAAGGGCTGCTCAACCCGTTTGCGCTGCGCCTGCTGCGCGAGCGTTTGCCAGAGGCAACACTCATCATCGACGCGGGCCTTGGCGCGCCCAGCCACGCCGCGCAGGCGCTGGAAATGGGCTTTGACGCCGTACTGATCAACAGTGCCGTCAGCCAGGCCAGCGACCCCGTGCGCATGGCCGGCGCTTTTGCGCAAGCCGTCCAGGCAGGCCGAGGGGCGCATCTGGCCGGTGTCATGGCCCGGCAGGACTTTGCCGTGGCCACCACCCCGGTCACGGGCACCCCGCTGCTGATCGGACACGCGCCATGACAGCATCATCTGCCCACCGCCGTCCGGCCTGCCCGCCCTCGCCCGCGAAACCCGTTGTGTGGAGCATCTCCGGCGCCGACAGCGGCGGCGGCGCGGGCCTGGCCGCCGACCAGCGCGCCGCCCACGCCTTTGGCGCGCACCTGTGCCCGGTGGTCGCCGCCGTCACCGCGCAAAACTCCACCGCCGTGGCGCAAGTGATGCCCGTCACGCCCCAGGTACTGGACGCGCAACTGGCCGCACTGGCCGCCGACATGCCGCCCGCCGCCATCAAAGTCGGCCTGCTCGGCAGCGCAGGCAACGTACACGTGGTAGCGCGCTGGGTCGACCGGCTGCGCGCCCGGCACCCGCAACGCGCGCTGCCACTGGTGGTTGACCCGGTACTGGGCGCAACCACGGGCAAAGGCTTTGCCGACGCCGACACCCTGGCCGCCCTGGCGCGCCACCTGCTGCCGCGCGCCACGCTCATCACACCCAACGCCGCCGAAGCCGCGCGCCTGGCCGCCGCCCTGCGCATCAAGCTCAACCCGATCGACGGCAATGGCAGCCACCTGCCCGCGCTGGCCGCCGCCCTGCACGAGGCGGGCGCGCAAGCCGTATGCATCACCGGCGGCGACCTGCCCGCCACCGCAACTGCACAAACACAATCCCCACAAAAATCGCTCTGGGCGCTGGACTGGGCCGACACCCCGCAGGCGCGCGGCTGGCTGGCGCTGCCGCGCATCCAGACGCCGCACACGCACGGCACCGGCTGCACTTTTGCCACCAGCGCTGCCGCCGCGCTCGCCCTCGGCCACCCCGCAGCCGACGCGCTGGTACTCGCCAAAATGGCCACCGCGCACGCACTGCGCCATGGCTGGCCAGCAGGGCAGGGCGCCGGGCCGGTGGGCGCGTGCGCCGGATTCGGCACCGACCCCGCCCTCATGCCCACCATGTCCTGGGGAAACGATGCCGAATTTGAAAACTGCCTGAACCAGTGCCGCGCGCGCACGCGCGCCAAAGCGCTCTGGGGCATCTACCCCATCGTCGACAATGCCCAGCGCGCGGCGCAAATGGCGGCCCAGGGCGCGAAACTGGTGCAACTGCGCATCAAAACACCGCAGCAACCCGACGCCGACTGGCACATCGCCCTGCGGCAAAACATCGCCCAGGCACACGCGGCCTGCCGCGCGGCTGGAGCCACACTGGTCGTCAACGACCACTGGCCCCTGGCCCTGCAACTTGCGCAAACCGAAGGCAGCGCCGACAACCTGGCCGTGCACCTGGGACAAGAAGACCTGCTGGCCCTCAGCGCCCGCCAGCGCGCCCAACTGGCCGCCAGCAAACTGCGCCTGGGCATCAGCAGCCACAGCCTGTGGGAGTTGGCCCGCGCGCGCGGCTTGCGGCCCGCCTACATCGCCTGCGGCCCCGTATGGCCCACACTCACCAAAGCCATGCCCTGGAAAGCGCAGGGCCTGGACAACCTGGCCTGGTGGGCGCGCATGGCGGGCTGCCCCGTCGTCGCCATCGGCGGCATCCTGCAACCCGCGCAAGCCACGCAAGCCGCGCAAAGCGCCGCCGCCGTCTGCGTGCTGCGCGGCCTGGACACCTCGCCCCGGCACACCCTGGCGCACTGGCAAACCGCCTGTGCCCAGGGCCACGGCAGCGCCCCGCGCCCGCGTCCGCCCGCCTTGCCGCATGCGGTGCTCGATTGAGCCGCAAAAGCAAAGCGCGTGCTTTTGTATTTGAAAGCCAAATCAAATACCGAAGCCTTTGCTACGTACCCCCGCAATCGTCATTGCCTCTTGGAAGAGCCGGCACGCACGGCGCATCCATATTCTTTATCTTCGCCCCTTGAGCATAGGCATCTACACAGCGGAGGGAGTGTGGGCGGCGATTTCTTCCGCAAACCCCAAAACGCGCGTCATTGCGAGGGGCTTTGGCTCCGTGGCAATCCATACGGCGTTTGCGCAGGAACGCTGTTTTTTCTGGGTACGGCGTGGCGCACCGGCCTGCAGGGGTTGCTTTACGCGGAACCATCATCTTCTGTAGGGGCGGGTTTCAAACCCGCCCCTGCGTACTCGCGCGGGGAAACGCACGAGAGAAACCAGCGGGCCGGATGCCCGCGCACCCAGAATATCTGCCCGCTGTGTAGATGCCTATACCTTGGAAGAGCAGGCACGGCGAATCCATATTCTTTACCCTGCACTCTTTGGGGAGGAAGAGAAAAAGCGCGGCGCAGACAAAAAGGACATCACCCAAATAAAAGCCGCATGGATTGCCACGGGACCAAGTACCCTCGCAATGACGGGGGAAGGATATGTCTCGCAACATTCTTGCGGCTACGCGCCCCTGCACCGCCCTTGCCCTTGGAAGCACAGGCACGACACATCCATATTTTTTACCCTCGCCCCCGTGGGGGAGAGGGTTGGGTGAGGGGGATTTCTGCTACCAACAAGCAATATCCAAACTCCCCGTCATTGCGAGGAGCGAAGCGACGCGGCAATCCAGAAATCCAGACACACGCACCATGCCACAAAACAAAACGCTGCGGCAGCGGGGCGACTGCCACAGCGCTTTATCAGTCAGGTCTCATGCCAAACAGCGGTATCGTTCAAGCGCGCTGATTGCGAAACCCGAGCAAGGTCATGACGGACAGCAAGGCCGCCAGCGCCAGCAGCCAGCCTGTGGAGTTGGCGGGCACTGCCGCACCGAAAGGCGCAGCGGGCGCCATGAAACACGCACCACTGCCCGGCGTAATGGCATTCAGCGCCGCTTGGGCAATCTTGCCAGTGTTGACGGTGCTGACATAGCCGTTCAAGTCGGCAATGAAGAAAAGGCAAGCGCCTTGCGGCACATTACTGCCATCCAGATAAGATTCTGTTTGAGGCACGAAAATGGCGGCTGCCGTCACGGTTGATCCTGGCGCTGGCAGGGGAGTGCCCGGCATCAAATACAAGGCATTGTCCGTCGGCACGCCGCTATAGGGAAAAAGCCAGTGATTGTAATAAGGGTTGAGATCCGCGGAAGCAAAATCGGACTGGTATTTGCTGTTCGTATTGAGTTGCAGCGCGGCATTGAGGGTTCCAGTGGAACTTTCCTGATTAAGTGTCCACGCTTTTGAATTGCCAATCACGCTGAAACCCGATACGTATGGCCCCGATGCGGGCGAACGGCTGTCGGCAAAGATGAAAAATGCCTGGGCCGCCCGGGTCTTGGCTGCCTGTTCCAGAACCGACACATTCGATGCGTGAATGGCCTCGTACATCGCGCAGACGGCTACAATGTCGTAGGCCGGGGCGAAATCCGCCATGGTAAGCGTGCCAGCCGCATTCATATTGGTTTTGACGTCCACTGGCGTCGCACTGATGGTCTGGAATTCCTGGATGCAATTGCTTGTCATTGTGACCGCATCAGGGTGAGAGGACGGGTTTTCCGTTGTGGTCAGCACCAGAATACGGGCTGCCAGTGCCGGGGAGGCAAGCATGAACCCAAGCAATAAAATGGAAACGCGGCACGCAAGGTGGTGATTAAATATTTTCCATTTACGGAAATTTTTTATTCTGCTCTGCTCTGCTCTGCTCTGCTCTGCTCTGCTCTGCTCTGCTCTGCTCTGCTCTGCTCTGCATTATACACCTCATTGAAGTTAGTGCAAGGTTTTTCCCTGCGGATGACCGGGATTTATGCCTGTGCGCAACAAAAATCCTGTTCAAATTTTTGCGCGCAACAAGCACGGGGTGGCCAGCCAGCGGCGCGGCAGCGGCGCATGCGGCATTGTGCTTTTTTGCGCGCGCGCCTGAACCGTGGACTGGTGCGGCACAGTGTAACCGCACTTTGGCACATGGCGCAAGAGCGTCTGGATTGCCACGGTGCAAAAGCCCCTTGCAATGGCAGTGGTATTGCGAGCGCGGACGGGGCCATGCTGCGGTGCAGGCGCCAGCAGTTGCACTGAAATCTGAAAAACCGCGCGGCGCGGCGGGCGCTTTGCGCATTGTTTGCACAAAACCACTCCAGAAGGGGCGGCTTTGCGCCGCCTGCGTGGTGGCGGCCATAAAGTTGTTGACTTGGAGCGCGCTCCAACTTCCAGAATGGCACCATGGAATCACATCTGAGTATTGCCCAGGTCGCCCGGCGCACGGGCCTGACGGCCTACACCTTGCGCTATTACGAGCGCATCGGGCTGATTGCCCCTGTGGCGCGCGCGGGTGCGGGCCAGCGGCGCTACGCGGCTTCGGACATGGCCTGGATTGAATTCCTGCTGCGCTTGCGCACGACGCACATGCCCATCGGCAAGATGCGGGCGTTCGCAAAATTGCGCGGCGCCGGGGACTCGACGGCATCGCAGCGTCGCCAGATGCTGGAAGAACACCTGACGCAGGTTCTTTCAGAGATCAAGGCGATGCGCCAGGCCGCGGCTGCCTTGCGGGCAAAGATCGCGCATTACCGCGCGTTCGAGCAGTCCCTGACGTCGTTGCCCTCCAATTCACTTTCTGATGAAGGACATGCTGATGAACATCGAAAACTACCGCTACGAACGCGGACTCGCAAAGCTGCGGGAGATCGACGGTGAGGCTGGCGCGCGCGTGCTGGACAGTCTGGCGGGCATCGCTCCGGACTTTGCCCGCTACCTGATCGAGTTTCCGTTTGGTGACATTTACTGCCGCCCTGGCCTCGATTTGAAGAGCCGCGAGATCGCGGTTGTGGCCGCGCTGACCGCGCTGGGCCATGCGACGCCGCAGCTCAAGGTGCACATTCAGGGCGCGCTCAATGTGGGCGTAACGCGCGCGGAAGTGGTCGAGACCATCATGCAGATGGCGGTCTACGCGGGTTTTCCGGCGGCGCTCAACGGGTTGGCGGCTGCCGGGGATGTGTTTGCCCAAGGAGAGTCGGCATGACCGGGTTCACCGGTGCCCGCCCGGCGATTTCGCGTTGGCTCGCGGCGTCGATGGCCTTGAGCCTGTCTTGCCTGGCCGTTGCGGCTGAAGCCGTGTATGAAGGCTTTCAGTCGCCGGTCGGGATCGCGGCCATTGCCGGACGGGCTGTTTATGTGTCCGACTGGTCGGCCAACACGGTGACGCGCATCGACAAAGATGGCACGCGCGCTGTTGTTGCCCGCGACATCCCGTCCGCGGCGGGATTGGCGGTGGGTCAGGACGGCGCGCTGTTTGTCGCATCCTATTCGGCCAATTACATCGTGCGGATCGACCCCGACAGCGGCGCGATCCACCGGGTTGCGGAGAATCTGTCCACGCCAACGGGCATTGCCTTTGCCCGGGATGGGCGCTTGCTGGTCGCCAACCGGGGCGCGGGCCAGGTGCTTGCCGTCGACGTTTCCACGGGGCGCGCAAGTCTGGTGGCCGATGGCTTTTCGTTGCCCGTAGGCGTTGTTGAAATGGATGACGGCAGCATCGTCGTTTCCCAGTATGGCGGTCGCGTAACCCGCGTGGCGCGCGGCGGACGCAAGCAGGAGTTGGGCGCCGTGTTCAGCAGACCAGGTGTCGGCATTGCCGCGGATGGGCCGAATGCCGTTCTGGTGGTGGACAACGGCGCGGGCGTTGTGCGCAGGCTCACGCTGGACGGCAAGACGACATCCGCCGCCGTCGTGGGCGAGAAGTTGCCGGGCAGCGTTGTCGCGCTGGGCAGGGGCATCGCGGGCCAATGGCTGGTCGGCGCGTGGGGAACAGGTGCCATCCATCGATTGCCCGATGCACGGCGTTGACGCGCCCGGGCCCGGGCGGGGCGGCTGCAAAAAACAAGGCAACAGGCGCTAGAGCCGCAAAATGCTTTTGTCCACTTGGTCGATTTGCGTGCGGCCGCAAAACGCCATGGACAGGTCCAGTTCATTGTGGATGATTTGCAGCGCCCGGGTGACGCCCGCTTCTCCGGCAGCGCCCAGACCCCACAAAAAAGCGCGGCCAATGTAAGTGCCGCGCGCGCCCATGGCCCAGGCCTTGAGCACGTCTTGCCCGCTGCGGATGCCGCCGTCCAGATGCACTTCAATGTCGTGGCCCACGGCGTCGGCAATGGCGGGCAGCGCCTCGATGCTGGAGGGCGCGCCGTCCAGTTGGCGGCCCCCGTGGTTGCTGACGATCAGCGCGTCAGCGCCCGTTTGCGCAGCCAGTCGCGCGTCCTCTGGCTCCATGATGCCCTTGAGGATGAGCTTGCCGCCCCAGCGTTTCTTGATCCACGCCACGTCGTCCCAATTGAACCTGGGGTCAAATTGCTCCGCCGTCCAGGCGCTTAGATTGCGCATGTCGGTCACGCCTTTGACGTGGCCGTAAATGTTGCCAAACGTGCGCCTGCGCGTAGCCAGCATGCCCAGGCACCAGCGCGGGTGGGCGGCCAGGTTGATCAGGTTGGCCAGCGTGGGTTTGGGTGGCGTGCTCAGGCCGTTTTTGATGTCTTTGTGGCGCTGCCCCATGATCTGCAAATCCAGCGTGAGCACCAGCGCGCCGCAACCAGCGGCCCTGGCGCGCTCGATCAGGCGCTCGATAAAACCGCGGTCGCGCATCACGTAAAGCTGAAACCAGAATCCCGGCCCGGCGTGCCTGGCCACATCTTCAATGGAGCAAATGCTCATGGTCGACAGCGTGAAGGCAACGCCAAATGCCCTGGCCGCACGCGCCGCCAGAATCTCGCCGTCGGCGTGCTGCATGCCGGTCAGCCCCGTGGGAGCCAGCGCCACGGGCATGCTCACAGGCTGGCCCGCCATGGTGGTGGCGGTGCTGCGGCCATCCATGTTGACGGCCACGCGCTGGCGCAACAGGATTTTCTGGAAATCCGCCTGGTTGGCGCGGTAAGTGTGCTCCGTCCAGGAGCCGGAATCGGCATAGTCGTAGAACATGCGCGGCACGCGGCGGCGGGCCAGCACGCGCAAATCCTCAATGCAGGTAATTCTGGATAGATCGGTCATCAGGCAGAAGGTGGGTATCGGGTTGGACGATAGCGCATGATGCTACCCAAACCGGCGGGCGCGGTGTTCAGCGGGGGG
>JAISNB010000076.1 GCA_031276435.1 Burkholderiaceae bacterium
GCAGGCAGGCTGCCAGTTGCGGGTATTCCAGCGCGAAGCGCTCGGGGTTGACAAAGTGCGCTTCGCAGGCGACGGCAAAGAATTCGGCTGGCGATGTGGCGCCGTAGGCGTTGAGCCAGGGCGCTGGCGCGCCAAAGCGTTCGGCGGCGATGACCTGGTCGCGAAAGGTTTCGAATACGCTCAGCCAGAGCGCGGCCCAGCGCACCCGCGCGCTGGCCGCCGATGGCGCGCCCAGTATGCCGCGCCGCAGTGGCGGGCAGCCGTCGGCTGCGCCGCCGTTCATGTCGATTTTGTGCGCGAATTCGTGGATGACCACGTTGGCGCCTTCGCCGGTGGTGCTGGCCGCTTCTTGTACGGCGCTCCAACTGAGCATCAGCGGGCCGCGTTCCATGGCTTCGCCCATCAGCACTTCGGCCCAGGTGTGGACCAGGCCTTGCGCGTCCACAGCTTCGCGGCGCGCCACGACGTCGCCCGGTTGCAGCACGATGCCGACGAAGTCCTTGTACCAGTGCAGGGCGCTTTCGGGCCGCCGGGCACGCCCCAGCCACAGCAGCGGCAGGCAGGCTTGCGCGGCCACGGCGATGGCCATGGCGTCGGTGACGCGCAGGCCGTTGGCTCCGGTGAATTGTTTGGCGGCCAGAAAATGTTCGACCATGCGTTTGAGGCGCGCGCGTGTTGGCGCGTCCATCTGGCGCATGAAGGGGTAGGGCGAGAGCGCCTGGCCCCACAGGGCATCGGGCACGGGCGCGGGTGTTGCCAGGTGGCGCAGCCAGCCGGTGACGCGGCGTTTTATCCGGCAAAGCGCGGCGCGCGGATTGGGCAACGGTTTTTCAGGCACTGGCCTGTTGGAGGCTGAGGCGGTGCAGGCCGGTGCTGTCCAGGCGCAGCAGGTCGGCGCGCGGTTGGCCGGATTCGATGCGCCAGTCGCTGAGCACAACGCGGCGCAGTGGCGGGGCGCTGCCGCTGGCCGCTTGCAGGGTGTGCTCGCCGGGCTGGTGGGTGTGGCCGTGGATCAGGGTGCTGGCGTTGGCGGCCCGGAGCCAGGCGATGGCGGCGGCGGCGTCCACGTCGGCTGGCACGTAGGCACTGGCGCTTTTGTGCGCTTCGCTGTGCTGGCGCATTTGCTGTGCCATGGCGCGGCGCTCGGGCAGCGGGCGGGCCAAAAATTGCTGTTGCCACCGGGGCGAGCGCACGAGCGCGCGAAATTCCTGATAGGCCGCATCGGCCAGGCAGAGCGCGTCGCCGTGGCTGAGCAGCCAGTGCTGTCCATGCATGCGCAGTACGGTGGGGTCGGGCAGTGCGGCGATGTGGCAGCGTTGCAGAAAGTCGTTGCCGACCAGAAAGTCGCGGTTGCCGGCCATGAAGTGCACGCTGTAGCGGGCACTGGCCGCGTGCAGCACGTCGGCGCAGTGGGTTTCGAAGGCGCCGGTTTCGCGCGCCGCGTCATCGCCCGTCCAGACTTCAAACAAATCGCCCAGGATAAAGACGGCATCGGCTGGCGTGGACAGCAGATAACGCTGCCAGGCGCGGGTGATGCGCGGTTGCGCGGCCTGCAAGTGCAGGTCGGCAATAAAGTCCGCCACCTGCCAGTTGGCGGGCGCCGCAAGCACGTGGAATGCGGGCAGCCCGATGGCGGCGGCAGCGGTGTCAGCGGCGCTCATGGGAGAGAGGGGCCTGGGCCATCCATGGATGCATGGCTGTCATTGTTGAGGGCCTTGCGGGGCTTTGGAAAGCGCGCGCGGCGACGCGGTTTCCCAAAAAATGCTCAGTCAACGGCCAGGGCTTTTTCGATCAGCACATCCTGCTTGGGCACGTCGCCATGAAAGCCGCGGGTGCCCGTGGCGACGCCCGCGATGGCGTCCACAATGCCTTGGCCGGAGACGACTTTGCCGAACACGGCATAGCCCCAGCCCTGCGCCGTGGGCGCTTTGAAGTTGAGAAAGTCGTTGCCCGATACGTTGATGAAAAACTGCGCGGTGGCCGAGTGCGGCTCGCTGGTGCGGGCCATGGCGACGGTGTATTTGTCGTTTTTCAGGCCGTTGTCGGCCTCGTTGGTGATGGACGCTTGCGTGTCCTTTTGCTTCATGCCCGGCTCGAAGCCGCCGCCCTGGATCATGAAGCCGGGGATGACGCGGTGGAATACGGTGTTGTCGTAGTGGCCATTTTTTACGTAGTCCAGAAAGTTGGCGACGGTTTTGGGCGCCCTGGCCTGGTCAAGCTCCAGCGTGATGACGCCCTGGCCAGCAATGTGCAGTTCGACTTTGGGGTTGCTCATGGGACGGGTTCCTTCGAATGGTGGTGGTGGGTTGGCGACGGCGCGGCGCGGCGGCAATCAGGGCAGCAGCCGGGCCGACTGGATGGTGACGGTTTTCTGGGGCACGTCGGTGGGGAAAGGGCCGCCAGCGCCGGTGGGGGCGTTGCGGATTTTTTCCACCGTGTCCATGCCGCTGACCACTTTGCCGAAGACCGTGTAGCCGTAGAGCTGCGGGTTGCCCAGCAGGTTCTGGCGCGGCACGTTTTCGTAGGTGCGGCCCATGTATTCAAATTTGGCGACCGGGTCGCCCGGCGGGATGATGACCGGATCGAGCCGCGTGTTGTCCACCACGTTGATGAAAAACTGCGCGGCAGCCGAGTCGGGGTCGTTCGTGCGCGCCATGGCGACGCTGCCCACGGTGTTGTGCAGGCCCTTGGCGAGCGCCTCGCGCCCTTCGTGCCTGATGGGTGGGCGCGTGGGTTTTTCGGCGTAGTTCTTGTCGTAACCGCCGCCCTGGATCATGAAATTGCGGATGGTGCGGTGGAAGATGGTGCCGTCGTAGAACTTGTCTTTGACGTATTGCAAAAAGTTGGCGGCGGTTTGGGGCGCTTTGTCCGGGTAGACCTCGATGACGAAGTCGCCCTCGCTGGTGGCAAATTTCACGCGCGGGTTGTCAGCGGCCAGCGCGGGCAAGGCGCTGGTGGCGGCGCACGCGGCGCCCAGTGCGAGCGCCAGGGCGGCGCGGCTCAGTTGTCTTTTTGAAATCAGCATGTGAAAACAGCTCCTGGTGATGGAAAAGCCTGGGGAAAATAGGGTTCAGGTTTGGCCGCCTCAAACAAGGCGGCCAGCAAAATCATTGGCGTGATGGCGGTGGCGCGGATGGCGGTGTGAATTCTGATGCGGGCGCGGAAGCGGCGGCGGCAGGCGGCGGCGCCGCGGTGGTTTCGTTCGTTGCGGGCATTGTGGGCGGCGGCAGCAATTTGTCCAGGGCGTCGATTTTTGCGCCCAGCGCCGCGCTGCCAGCGTTGAGGGCGCGCGCGCTGGCGTAGGACTGGCGCGCCAGCCGGGCATGCACATCGCCCAGGTTTTCCAGCGCGGTGGCGTAGCCGGGGTTGATGCGCAAGGCGTTGTCCAGCGCCTCGCGCGCGTTGCCCAGCTCGCCCCGGGCGGCATACAAGACGGCCAGGTTGTTGTAAGGCTCGGGCAACTCGGGGTAGTCCTGGATCAACTGGCGCAGCAGGGCTTCGGCTTGCGCGCTCTGGCCGGTTTCGGCCAGCACCACGCTTTTGATGAAGCGCATTTGCGGATCAGACGGGTTGCTGGCGATGTACTGGTCGGCACGCGCCAGCGCGACGCTGGCCTGCCCCGCGTGCAGCAGGCGCGTGACTTCGGTGTACTCGTCGGCGGCCCGAACCGGGCCTGCTGCGCAACAGGCGGCCACCACCAGCGTGGCGGCGGCCAGTTTTCTGGCCCAGGGCGATGAATGCTTCATGCGGCAAAAAGATCAAAAACACAGGCAAACGGCTTGTGCCCGCCGTCGGGGCGGCAAAGGCAGGAAACAGGCCTGACCTTATACTCCGGGGCATTGTAGCCAAGGCGTTGCGCCCCGCGGCGATGGGCCTGGCGCTTTTTTTCTCCCTGGCGCCAAGGGGCTTGGCCAAAGCGTTGGCCTGCCCGCGATGCGGGCGGCACGGCTGTCTTGATTGGACTCATGAGTTTGCGCATATACAACACGCTGTCGCGGACGGTGGAAGCGTTTTTGCCGCAGGAGCCGGGGCACGTGCGCATGTACGTGTGCGGCATCACGGTGTACGACCTGTGCCACGTGGGGCACGCGCGCTCGGCGGTGGCTTTTGATGTGGTGCGCAGTTGGCTACAGGCCAGCGGATTGCGCGTGACCTTTGTGCGCAACATCACCGATGTCGACGACAAGATCATCCGGCGCGCGCTGGAAAACGGCGAGACCATCGGCCAGTTGACCACCCGCATGATCGGCGAGATGTACCGCGACTTCGACGCGCTGGGCATCGCGCGGCCCACGCACGATCCGCGCGCCACCGATTACGTGCCGAAAATGCTGGAGATTATCGACCGCTTGCAGCAAAAAGGCGTGGCCTACCAGGCCGCCAATGGCGATGTGAATTACGCTGTGCGCCGGTTTGCGGGCTACGGCAAGCTCTCGGGCAAATCGCTCGACGAGTTGCAAGCTGGCGAGCGTGTGGCCGTGGACGAAGGCAAGCGCGACCCGCTGGATTTCGTGCTCTGGAAAAGCGCCAAACCCGGTGAACCCGCTGCTGCCCGCTGGAACAGCCCCTTTGGCCCGGGCCGGCCCGGCTGGCACATCGAATGCTCGGCCATGAGTTGCGCGCTGCTGGGCGAAACCTTCGACATCCATGGCGGCGGCGCGGACCTGGCCTTTCCGCACCACGAAAACGAAATCGCGCAAAGCGAGGCGGCCAGCGGCAAACCGCTGGCGCGCTTGTGGATGCACAACGGCTTCGTCAACGTCGACAACGAGAAAATGTCCAAAAGCCTGGGCAACTTCTTCACCATCCGCGATGTGCTCAAGCAATTCGACGCCGAAACCCTGCGCTTTTTCATCGTGCGCACGCACTACCGCAGCCCGCTCAACTACAGCGACGCGCACTTGCAGGACGCGCGCTCGGCCCTGCGGCGCCTGTACACCACGCTGGATGCCGTGGCCGCGCCCGAAGAGGCTGCGCCCATAGACTGGAGCAACCCGCATGCCGCGCGCTTCAAGGCCGCCATGGACGAGGACTTTGGCACGCCCGAAGCCGTGGCCGCGCTGTTTGACCTGGCCAGCGAAATCAACAAAACGCGCAACGCGCGCGACGCCGGTTTGCTCAAGGCGCTGGGCGGCATCCTGGGCCTGTTGCGCGAAAACCCGCGCAAATTCCTGCAATGGCGCTCGGCGGCGGCGCACTTTGGCGGCGACGGCGCGGCAAGCGCGGGCGCGGCGGCAGCAACGCTTTCCGACGCGGACATCGCCGCCCAAATCGAGGCGCGCGCCGCCGCCAAGAAAGCCAGGAATTTTGCCGAAGCCGACCGCATCCGCGGCCAATTGCTGGCCGCCGGAATCGTGCTCAAGGACTCGGCCCATGGCACAACCTGGGAGGCAGCGCAATGAGGCAACGGCAGGCGGCAGGCACATCGGGCCAGCGGCGGCGCGGAAAGAGCCAATGGCCGCAATAAAAACAAAACCCAAGGCAGCAGCAGCCCCAACGGCCCCGGCGCCAGCTTGCATTGACGCGGTGCGCACGCCGCAGTACTGGCGCGAGGCCTGCGAGCACCTGGCGCGGCGCGACCGGGTCTTGAAGCGCCTCATCCCCAAATACGGCGACAACTGCATGCAATCGCGCGGCGACGCCTTCGTCACACTGGCGCGCAGCATTGTCGGGCAGCAAATCTCCGTCAAGGCCGCGCAAGCCGTGTGGGATCGGTTCGAGGCCCTGCCGCGCAAGCTCACCCCTGCGGCTGTGCTCAAACTCAAGGTGGACGACATGCGCGCGGCCGGGCTGTCGGCGCGCAAAGTCGAATACCTGGTGGATTTGGCCCTGCACTTTGACAACGGCCTGTTGCACGTGGGCGACTGGCCGGGCATGGATGACGAGGCCATCGTGGCCGAATTGATCGCCATTCGCGGCATTGGCCGCTGGACTGCCGAGATGTTCCTGATGTTCCACATGCTGCGCCCCGACGTGCTGCCGCTCGACGACGTGGGGCTGATCAACAGCATCAGCCTGAACTATTTTTCAGGCGAGCCGGTCAGCCGCAGCGACGCGCGCGAAGTCTCGCAGGCCTGGCGGCCCTGGCGCAGCGTGGCAACCTGGTACCTGTGGCGCTCGCTGGACGCCACGCCGGTGGCGTATTGAT
>JAISNB010000080.1 GCA_031276435.1 Burkholderiaceae bacterium
ACACACCCGTCAAAAAGCGGAACTATTTCACACTTTCCGCGTTTTTTTCGCTTTCGCGCCTCTCCGCCTGTTGCAAAGCGCGGGAATGCTGCTAGCATGACATGCGTGTCTTGGCTCCACGCCGATGCCACCAATCATGCTCCCCTGTTGCCGCGTTACTCAACGCAGCGCAAGCGCCACAAGGCAGCGTGAGCAAGCGGCAAGGCAAGAGGCGCGAAGGCGCAACACCCACCCATCCCGTCAACTTGCAAGGAGCAAGCCATGCGAAATAGCAACGCATCAGAAATAAATTCCGGAACCTCTGGACTTTATTCTTCAACCGCTGGTATAATCGGCAATCGGCAATCGGCAATCGGCAATCGGCAATCGGCAATCGGCAATCGGCAATCGGCAATCGGCAATATGAAAATTTGTTATAATATTTTTAAAAAGTCCACTGATTCCCGATTTCCACATCTCCGATCTTTGCGCAAGCTGGCGCTCAAAACCCTTGCCGGTTTTTGCTTGCTTGCTTCTGCATCTGCGCCAGTTCTGGCGCAAACAATCCCAACAATTACTTGCGACACAGACCCCGCCATCTTCAATACGGGGATCGCTGTTGACAGCCTGGGCGGCTATTCGGCCAGCAGTGGGCGTTTGGCCAATGGCAATCCGGATGCGCACTGGCAATATGCTTCTGAAAACTATTCCGATTCAATCAGGGATACGAATCCAAACACCTTGACCTTGAACTGGTATTCGCCCACGGCTGGTCAGCATTATTCCGGCTGGCCAACTCCAGCATCTGGAAATGCGCGATGGATTGGTGTGCCAACGTCAGTAGGCAACAATGAAATCTTCTGGTACCGCTATGAATTTTATCTGGATCCCAGTGTTGATCCTGCTGCCTTCAACCCATCCTTCAAATTGAATGGAGATGATGAGATTTATCATGCATATGTCAATGATGTGGACAATCTTTCTCTTGCGACAGGCACACGATTAAATATAGGGGAAGGAAGCTGGAGTGGCCACCCGGTTTTCATATCACTGAACAAAGGCTGGAAATCCGGATTGAATCGGATTTTTATTGTCACACGCGACATAGACATAGCCGGTGGATTATTGATTCAGTCCAGCGGCACTCCGCTTTGCGCTGGCAAGCTGTCGGTTGCAAAAACCACCACTCAAAAGGCCCATGTTTCTCCAGGCCAGACGGGCATGCCTTTCGATATTCTTGTCGCTAACAACAGCAAGATTGACCTTTCGGGTGCCATATTGCATGACCCACTGCCTGCCGGGCTGGCATCTGGCAGTTGGACTTGCAGCAACAACGGTACGGTCGCGACTTGCCCCGCCGCATCCGGCTCTTTGCCAATCAACAACCTCACACTTTCCAATTTGCCCGCTGGCAGTTCATTGCGCTTCCGCATTCAAGCCACAATGGCCGCCGCTTTGTCACACCAGTTTGTGACCAATACCGCAACGCTGACTCCACCAGCGGGCGCTCCTGCGGATGTGTGCAAAAACGCCGATGGCGGCAATTCGTGCACGTCGTCGGCTTCGGTTTCCACGGGCGGCTATCTGAACATCAGCAAAACGGCCAGCGCACCAGATCCGCTTTTGCCGGGCGGTACCGTGACTTACGACATCACATTGACCAATACGGACACGGTGGCTGTGAAAAACGTTGCTGTGAACGATTCTTTGCCCGCAGGTCTGATTGGCGGCAAATGGACTTGCACGGGCGCTGCTTGCCCTGCTTCCAGCGGAAATATGCCGTTAATCCAGAGCATTCCCAACCTGCCCGCGCAAGCCAGTCTGGTTTACACCGTGACCGCGACCGCGAATCATCCGGGCAGGCTGATTAATACGGCCACCATCGATGCGGGCGATGGTGCATGCTGGAACGGATTTACCGCAATTGGGACTTGCACAGCAAAGGCCGCTGTTGTTGTGCTGGCCAGCGCCGTTCCGCTGTTTGGCCCCTGGGGTTATGGGTTGACGGGTTTGGGTGTTTTGGTGCTGGCTGTGATGACAATGCGGCGCGGGCGGGTGGCAGTGAACTGAGAATCTGCCATGGTCAAGCAAAAAGCCACTCTTCGGGGTGGTTTTTGTGGGCCTTTTATGGCTGTTGTTTTGCTTGGTGTGGGAGTGCCCCCTCTCTCGGCGCTTCGTGCCACCTTCTGCCCACAGGGTCGAGGGGAAAGAATATAAATACGCCGCGCATGGCGGCAATGGATTGCCACGTGCCCTGTGGGCAATCGCAATGACGAAGTTTTTGTGGGCGTGCGAAAAGCCCATCAGACTTGTGCCTTTGATGACAGGGAGATGCGCTGTGTTTCGCGTGGGAGCACCCCTCACCCGGCGCTTTGCGCCACCCTCTGCCCACAGGGGCGAGGGCATTGAAGAGAGGCACTCACTTTGTTTCCCGTCATTGGCAACCACAACTTGCCTTGTCGTCATTGCGAGGAGCGAAGCGATGCGGCAATTCATTAAGCAAGCGATTCAGTCATCGAAAATTGCTGAAACACCGCAGCAATCTGCGGGCAATCCATCTGGATTGCCACGGGCCTGCGGCCTTCGCAATGACGGGGTTTGTCTGTCCTTGCTTTTTCAGTGCTGGTAGGCGGCGTCTGCCGCCTTATTGCATCAAAACCAGGTTGTCGCGGTGCACCATCTCCAGTTCTGCCGTGTAGCCAAGCAGCGCGGCAATCTGGCTGGATGGTTTGCGGCACAGCAGGCGCGCTTCGGCGCTGGAGTAGTTGGCCAGGCCACGCGCAATTTCGCGCCCCGCCGCGTCGCAAATGGCCACCACGTCGCCGCGCGCGAATGCGCCGCGCACGGCGGTCATGCCAATGGGCAGCAGGCTTTTGCCTTCGCCGCGCAGCTTGGCGGCGGCGCCATCGTCCACGCTGAGCGCGCCCAGCAGTTGCAGGTGATCGGCCATCCACTGTTTGCGCGCCTGGTTCCTGGTGTGCGGGGCGGTCAGCAGCGTGCCAATGCGTTCGCCTCGCGTCAGCAGGCGCAGCAGCGCGTCAGGCTCGCGCCCGCAGGCGATCACGGTGCAGGCCCCTGATCCGGCCGCGCGCCGCGCGGCCAGAATTTTGGTGAGCATGCCGCCCTTGCCAACGGACGAGCCTGCGCCACCGGCCATTTTTTCGAGTTGCGGATCGAGCGCGCGCGCCTCGTGCACAAAGCGCGCCTGCGGGTTGTGGCGCGGGTCGCTGTCGTAAAGCCCTTGCTGGTCGGTCAGGATGACCAGCAGATCGGCTTCCACCAGGTTGGCCACCAGCGCGCCCAGCGTGTCGTTGTCGCCAAACTTGATTTCCTCGTTGACCACGGTGTCGTTTTCGTTGATGACCGGCACCACGCCATGGCGCAGCAGCGTCAGCAGGGTGGAGCGCGCGTTCAGGTAACGCTCGCGGTTGGACAGGTCGGCGTGCGTGAGCAGCACCTGCGCGCTGCGCAGGCCATGTTCGCGCAGTTTGCTTTCGTACATCTGCGCCAGTCCCATCTGGCCCACGGCGGCGGCGGCTTGCAGCTCGTTGAGCAGGCCGGGGCGTTTTGTCCAGCCCAGGCGCTTGATGCCTTCGGCAATGGCCCCGCTGGAGACCATGAGCACCTCGCGCCCGCCACTGCCGCCGCTGGCCGCCGCGCCATCGCCGCTGCCGTCGCCATGCACCAGCAAGGCCAGTTGTCGGCACCACTGACCAATGGCGGCCTCGTCCAGCCCGCGTCCCTCGTTGGTCACCAGGCTGGAGCCGACCTTGACCACGATGCGCCGCGCGTCGCGCAGCCAATCGGATTCTTGTTTGTGAGTCATCGCCGGATCAATCGCTTTTGAGAAGGCCATGTGGATTGTGCGCGCCCGCGCCACGGCGCGCGGGTTTTCAGGGGCGCTCGGCAAAGCGCGGATCAACCGGCTCTTCAGGCGGCTGCCCGGCGCGCTGCTGCTGGCGCACATGCTGGTAAATGGCGCGCAGCAGGGGCGCGCAACCGGCGCGCGTCAGGGCGGAAATCTCGAACACCGGCCCCGTCCAGCCCAAACGCTGGACGAAATCGCGCACGCGGTTGGCGCGTTCTTGCTCGGGCACCATGTCCATTTTGTTGAGCACCAGCCAGCGCGGTTTTTCGTACAGCGCCGCGTCGTACTTTTGCAACTCGGCCACAATGGCGCGCGCCTGCTGCACAGGGTCTGCGCCATCGTCAAAAGGCGCCATGTCCACCACGTGCAGCAACAGCCGCGTGCGCTGCAAGTGGCGCAAAAACTGGTGGCCCAGCCCCGCGCCTTCAGAGGCGCCTTCGATCAGCCCCGGAATGTCGGCCACCACAAAGCTTTGCTCTGGCCCCACGCGCACCACGCCCAGATTGGGGTGCAAGGTGGTAAACGGATAATCGGCAATCTTGGGCCGCGCGTTGGAAACGGCGGCAATGAAAGTGGATTTGCCCGCGTTGGGCATGCCCAGCAAGCCCGCATCGGCCAGCAGCCTAAGCTCCAGCTTGAGGCTCTTGCGCTCGCCCGGCCAGCCCGGCGTTTTCTGCCGTGGCGCGCGGTTGGTCGCGCTCTTGTAGCGCAAATTGCCAAAGCCGCCGTCGCCGCCTTTGGCAATGGTGATTTTCTCGCCCGGCTGGAGCAGCTCAAAAAGCGTTTGGCCGGTTTCGGCGTCTGAAATCACGGTGCCCACCGGCATTTTGAGCGTGATGTCTGCGCCCGCCGCGCCAAACATGTCAGAACCCATGCCATGCTGCCCGCGCCCGGCCTCGTGCCGACGCGCGTAGCGGTAATCGACCAGCGTGTTCAGGTTGGCGTCGGCCACGGCGTACACATGACCGCCGCGGCCACCGTCGCCGCCGTCAGGCCCGCCAAACTCCTTGAACTTCTCGTGCCTGAACGACGCGCAGCCATTGCCGCCGTCGCCTGCGGCCACGTCGATAAAAGCCTCGTCAACAAATTTCATGGCGATGGATCATGCGACCCGCATGGCTGGCGCGCGCGCGTGCCGCCAAAACGGCAAGGCCCCGCAAGCGCGGGGCCTCTCTCTGGCGCGGTTGCCACACAAGCAAAGTGGCGCGCGCGGCCCGTGACCAATCAGGCGGCGCTGGCCGCCGCCTTGACCTGGACCGTATGCCGGTTGAGCGCGCCTTTGGTAACAAAGCTCACCTGACCATCGGTCAGCGCGAACAGGGTGTGATCCTTGCCCACGCCCACATTGACGCCCGCGTGAAACCGGGTACCGCGCTGGCGCACGATGATCGAGCCAGCCGAAACCTGCTGGCCGCCGTAGACCTTGACGCCCAGCATTTTGGGCTTGGAATCGCGGCCATTGCGTGTGGAACCGCCGCCTTTTTTCTGTGCCATGGTGTGTAACTCCTGCAAAAGCTCTCAAACGCCAGCGATGGCGCCAATTTCGATCTCGGTATAGCCTTGGCGATGGCCTTGGCGCTTCTGGTAGTGCTTGCGGCGACGCATCTTGAAGATGCGCACCTTCTCGTGCTTGCCATGCGCGACGACCCTGGCCGTCACGGTTGCGCCCGGTACCAGGGGAGCGCCAACTTTCAAGTCGCTGCCGTTGCCCACGGCAAGCACTTGATCGATGGTGATTTCCTGGCCCACGTCCGCAGCAATCTGTTCTATTTTGATCTTCTCGCCAGCGGCAACGCGATACTGCTTGCCCCCGGTTTTTATGACCGCGTACATACGAACCCTTTGTCAAAAAAATTTGCGTTTTCCGCAAACCCCGCCAGACCCATTCCGGCGGCAACCGCGCATTCTAGCGCCTTTGCGCCCGGGCCGCAAACCCGCTGCTCGCGCAACGCGCGCGCAGCGCCACCGGCTCGCCTTGCGCCGCCACGACTTTTCGAGTCGGTTCATCATCGGCGCTGGACGCGGAGAGCGTCAACCTTGCCGCGCCTCTGTGCGGGCACTCGCAACGACGCATGCTTTTCTCTCACTCACAGGCAAAGCAGCAGTGCCCCTCCCCCGACCTGCCAGACACGCTGCGGCGCAAGATTGCCGAGCGCACGGTCAATGTGGTAACGCTCCCCAACATTGTGACTGCCGCCAATGGCGGCCAATACATCGACCTGACCATCCCGCGAGCCACTGCTGTCGCATCGACCACCGACGGCCGCTGCTTCCTGCGCGTTGCCGATCAAAGCAAGCCAATCACTGGCGACGATGTGATGCGCCTGGCAACTGAGCGAGGGGCACTGCCCTGGGAGACACAGACAGCTTTGCACATCCCGTGCACAGAGCGCGATGCTGAAAAACTCTGCCGACTATTGGATGCCCTACGCGCATCTGATCGCGTCAAAGCGTCCGTCAAGGAAAAGGGCAATGAGGAGTTGCTCGATCACTACCAGCTTTCCCAAAACGCAAACCTGACCCATCTCGGCATCCTCTGTATTGGCAAACAGCAGCACCGGGCACAATTGACAACTGCTCCGGTTATCCAATTCATCAAGTACGACAAGCATGCCCAGAAGGTCAACAAACTGGTCTGGGACGACCACACGCTGAACCCCATGGATCTGATCGAATCGGTCTGGCGGGGCGTACCCGATTTCCGGGAGCGTTACGAATTGCCCGATGGCTTGTACCGCCAAAACGTACCGGCATTCGATGAAATCGTGGTGCGCGAATTGCTGGTCAATGCTCTCGTACATCGCCCCTATACACAGCGGGGCGACATTTTTCTGAACTTGCACCCCGATCGGCTTGAGGTCGTCAATCCTGGGCTGCTTCCTCTGGGCGTCACACCGCAAAATGTCTTGCACACGACGGTACGCCGCAACGAGCACCTTGCACGGCTATTTCACGATCTCAAACTGATGGAGCGGGAAGGCAGCGGCTTCGACAAGATGTTCGAGGTGCTGCTTTCGCAGGGCAGACCCGCGCTTGAATTGGCCGAATAACACGATTGCGTGCAAGTGACGGTGCGTCGCCGGATCATCAAGCCTGAAGTCATCGACTTTATTGCCAAGGCTGGCCAGATTTACCAGTTAACCCAACGCGAACGCATTGCCTTGGGCTTATTGGCGTAGCATGACGCTCTGACGGCTCGGGATCTGGCACAGACGCTGGAACTACCATCGGTCGATTCGCTGCCTCCATGGCTCAAGCGACCGCTGGAATGGCAACTGGTGCGCAATGCTGGCCGGACTCAGGCCACACGCTACTTCATTGATCCGCAATTGCTGCGCGCTTGGACTTCCCAGCTTCCACCATCCTCAAACGCATCGAGCCGCATCGCCTCCTGGCCTTGATCGTGATGTCGGACACTATCCACTGGCCAAAATCAGCGACATCCACCAGCGCATTGGCGCGGAAATCCCGCGCTCACGCATCCGCCGCAGCTTTGAGCAATTAAATTAGGAAAGGTTCGTTGCCCCTTCCAGGGGGAGGGTGTTGACCTGCCTAATAGAAGGCACAAACACGCGCCACAACCTGATCGAAGTCAAAAAGACTCTTTCAGCCAGGTGCCATGCTCTTGCGTGTGTGCGCAAACCAGCGCACACGGGTGGCAAAATGTGAACTTTTCGGTACATTTTTGGTCTATCGGGTTTTACCATCCGAAAAGCAGTTGGAACCAACCATGAGTGAAGTTTTGCCAAACAGGCCCTCGCACGACTTGCAGGGCCTGATTGATGCCATTGCCGCCGGTGGCTCGTATGACCAGATTCCGTTGCGGCTTGACGCGGGGCAGTGGGACGTGCTGGCCGGTTATTTGCGGCCGCGCGCGGCCAAGGCGGGCGAGGTGCTTATCCGTCAGGGCGCGCTCGATCGCGCGCTGTACTTTCTGGCCTCGGGCACGCTGACGGTGCATTTGCAGGGGGTCAATGGGCAAATGCGTCTGGTGGTGCTGGCGCCGGGGACGGCGGTGGGAGAGGGCGCGTTCTTTTCGGGCGCGCCGCGCACGGCCACGGTGGTGGCCACGCGCGACAGTCAGCTTTGGTGTCTGTCGTATGAGGATTTTTGCACGCTGGCCGAGCAGCGCAGCGACGTTGCGCTGCAAATCGCGCTGGCGTGCGCGGCGGTGTCGGTGCAACGCATGACGAACAACAGCATGCGGTTGGCCGTGACCTGAAATCTCCGACCAACTGCCCGCCGCGCGCGGGCAAAGCGCGGGCTTGTTTGGCAGGCCCGTCCTGTCGTCAGAGGCCCGCGAATTCCACCAGTGTAAACAACGCGAATCCCGAGGCGCGCAGCCGCTTGGAGCCGCCCAGTTCGGGCAAGTCCACGATGGCCGCGCCTTCGGTTACGCGCGCGCCCAGTTTTTCGAGCAGGCGGCGGCCCGCCATCATGGTGCCGCCGGTGGCGATCAGATCGTCCACCAGCAGCACGCGATCGCCCGGTTTGACGGCGTCGGTGTGCAGCTCGACGGTGGCGCTGCCGTATTCGAGTTCGTAGGTTTCGGCCACGGTGGTAAAGGGCAGTTTGCCTTTTTTGCGGATGGGCACAAAGCCCACGTTCAGCTCGTAGGCGATGACCGATCCCAGGATGAAGCCGCGCGCGTCCAGCCCGGCAACCACGTCGGGGCGCAGTTCGGGGGCCATGTAGCGGTGCACAAAGGCGTCCACCAGAACCCGGAACACGCGCGGGTCTTGCAGCAGCGGCGTGATGTCCCGGAACTGCACGCCCGGCGTGGGCCAGTCGGGCACGGTGCGGATGTGTGCGCGCAGGTAATCGGATACGGACAGTGAGACGCTCATTGGTTCAACCCCCAGGCCGGTGCACAGGCCAGATGGCCCGTCCGCATTGTGCCCCAGGCAGGGCCTGGGCCGCGCGCGCGCCGATAGAATCCGCGCCATGAGCTTCGATTCCGCGCAGGCGCTGCGGCTGGCGCAAGAAACCCTGGCCATTGAGGCCCAGGCCCTGCTGCGGGTGCGCGCCCGGTTGGGCGATTCGCTCGCGCGGGCGGTTCAGTTGATGCTGGCCGTGCAGGGCCGCGTGGTTGTCATGGGCATTGGCAAGAGCGGGCATGTGGGCCGCAAGATTGCCGCCACGCTGTCGTCCACCGGCACGCCCGCCATGTTCGTGCACCCGGCAGAGGCCAGCCATGGCGATCTGGGCACGATCAAGCCGGTCGATCTGGTGCTGGCCATCTCCAACAGCGGCGAGAGCGAGGAGCTGACCGCCATTCTGCCGCTGATCAAGCGCCTGGGCGCGCCGCTGGTGGCCATCACGGGCGAGGCACGCTCCACGCTGGCGCGCTGCGCCGACCAGGTGCTCGACAGCAGCGTGGAAAAAGAAGCCTGCCCGCTCAATCTGGCGCCCACGGCCAGCACCACGGCCCAACTGGCCCTGGGCGACGCGTTGGCCGTGGCCTTGCTGGACGCGCGCGGCTTCAAGGCCGAGGACTTCGCGCGCTCGCACCCCGGCGGCGCGCTGGGCCGCCGCCTGCTCACGCGCGTGAGCGACATCATGCGCACGGGCGGCGACGTGCCCCGCGTCGCGCCCGATGCCGATTTCTCCACGCTGATGCAGGAAATCACGCGCAAGGGCCTGGGCGCAACCGCCATCGCCGACCCCGAAGGCCGCGTGCTCGGCATCTTTACCGATGGCGACTTGCGCCGCCTGGTGGAAACCGGGCGCGACCTGCGCGGCCTGAAAGCGCGCCAGGTCATGCACCCCAACCCGCGCACCATCGACAGCCAGGCGCTGGCCGCCGAGGCCGCGCGCCTGATGGAAAAACACCGCATCACCGTACTGCTGGCGCTGGACGGCAGTGGCAAACTGGCGGGCGCGCTCAACACCAACGACCTGATGCGCGCCAAAGTCATATGACCACTGACGCAACAACCCCCGCCCTGGGCTTTGCGCCCGAATTGTTGCTGCGCGCGCAAGGCATCCGCGCCGTCCTGCTCGACGTGGACGGCGTCTGCACCGATGGCGGCATCTACTTTTCAGCCGAAGGCGAGGCGCTCAAGCGTTTCCACACGCTGGACGGCCACGGCCTGAAACTGCTGCGGCAGGCAGGCATCGTGCCCGTGGTCATCTCTGGACGCGACTCGGACGCGCTGCGCCGCCGGCTTGGCACGCTGGGCATCGAGCACTGCCTTCTGGGCGTTGCCGACAAACTGCCCGCCGCGCAGCGGCTTCTCGATCAACTGGGCCTGACTTGGCGGCAATGCGCGGCCATGGGCGACGACTGGCCCGACCTGCCCCTGCTGGCCCGCGCGGCCCTGGCCTGCGCGCCGCCCAACGCGCAAGCCGAAGTGCGCGCGCGCGTCCACCACATCACCGCCGCGCCCGGCGGCGCCGGCGCCGTGCGCGAACTGTGCGACTTGCTGCTGATCGCGGGCGGCCACTACCACCGCCTGCTGGCGGCGCAATTGAGCGGCGGCAGCGACGCCGCCGCCGCCGCCGACAACGCCACCACCCCATGAGCAAAAAACTGCTGCGCGCTGACCACCTGCGCGAGCAGGCGCTGGCCTGGCTGCCGGTCTTGCTGGTCGGCCTGCTGGCGCTTGGATCGTGGTGGCTGGTGCGCAACGCGCCCCAACTGCCAGCACCAAACGAAGCGCGCGCGCTGGCGCACGAACCCGACTACTTCATGCGCCAGTTCTCCGTACACAGCTTCGACGCGCAAGGCCACATGCGCTCTGAACTCACCGGCCCCGAGGCGCTGCATTACCCCGACACCGAAACGCTCGAAGTGCGGCAGCCCCGCATGCGCACCTTCGACGCGCAAGGCCGCCTCACCGTGGGCAGTGCCGACCGTGGCATCTCCAACGCCGACGGATCGCAAGTGCAGCTTTTCGGCAACGCGCAAGTGTTGCGCCACGAAATGCGCATGCCCGATGGCCGCGCGCTGCCCGCCACCGAATTCAGGGGCGAACACCTGCACGCCTTTGTCGACGAAGAGCGCGTCACATCCAGCCAGCCCGTCAACCTGCGCCGCGGCAGCGACCACTTTACGGGCGACCGTTTTGAATACGACAACAAAACCGGCGTGGCCGTTTTGCAAGGGCAGGTACGCGGCACCATCATGCCCCGGCCCTGAGCGCCACTTGCGCAGCCAGCCTTGTCACCTCTGCGCCTTTCTCTCTCCCTTCAAGAAAAACGGCATGCGTCTTTTGTGCAGCCCACGGTCGTAGGGGCGGGTTTGAAACCCGACCCTGCAAAATCCATCGGCGTTCAACGCGGCCCCATGCGCGCGCCGCGCGCCAGCGCGAAGCCGTGGCAAGAAAGCGTGAGGCATGAAATGCATGCGCAAATCATAGCGGTACAGGGCGCAGCGCGCGCGGCGGCCATGCTGCCTTTTTGTTTTATTCCGCCACGGCGTG
>JAISNB010000088.1 GCA_031276435.1 Burkholderiaceae bacterium
GTCCCGGCCCTGAATCTTTACCCGCTGCTGGCTCTGGCCGCGCTGCTGTTCGCTCTGGGCTGCTGGCAAAGCGGCCTGCGCAAGCGTTAGAAAAAACCGCCGCTGGCTTGTTGCGCAAGCAAAGCGGCGGCGAGAGCGTTCTGCTCCCGGGGTGGAGTTTTGGGGGAGCAGGGATGCTCCCCTGTTTTTTTGCGGGCGCTCAAGCTGCGGGCGCAAAGGCGGCTGGCCTTTCGATCTGGCGTGCGATCTTCAAAAAAAGGCAGGCAGGTGCACAGTTCTGGTTCTATGATGCATGGTTTGGCGGCCACGCCGCCCCTTTGCAAAATGGCAGAGTCAACATGTTCAGACTTACGTTTCGTCCCCGCCTGATCGACGCGCTCAGGGGCTACAACCGCGACCGCCTGATCAAGGATGTGGCCGCCGGTCTGACGGTGGCGGTGGTGGCGCTGCCGCTGGCGATGGCGTTTGCCATTGCGTCCGGACTCAAGCCAGAGGCGGGCATTTTCACCGCCATCGTGGCCGGTTTCCTGATCTCGGCGCTGGGCGGCAGCCGGTTGCAGATTGGCGGGCCAGCGGGCGCTTTCATCGTCATCGTCTACGGCATCGTGCAGCAGTACGGCCTGCCCAATCTGGTCATTGCCACCGTGCTCTCGGGCGTGTTGCTGTTTGCCATGGGGGTGTTCAGGCTCGGCACGCTGATCCGCTTTATTCCGGTGGCCGTCATCATCGGTTTTACCAACGGCATCGCGGTGCTCATCGCCCTGTCGCAAATCAAGGAGTTCCTGGGGCTGGAAATCGACAAAATGCCCGGGCACTTTGTGGGCATTGTGCAAACGCTGGCCGCCCACCTGAACGGCTTCAACCCCTGGGCCGTGGTCATTGCGGTGTGCTCGCTGATCGTTATTGTGGGCTGGCAACGCTGGAGCCAGCGCATGGCCTTTATTGGCAGCCCCCTGCTGGCAGGCGAGGTGCTGGCCAAGGTGCCCGGCTCCATCGTGGCGCTGGCGCTCACAACCACCGTGGTGGCCGTGTTCGATTTGCCGGTCGCCACCATCGGCGCGCGTTTTGGCGGCATTCCCGCGTCGCTGCCCAGCTTTGCCTGGCCCGCCCTGGACTGGGACAGCGCGCGCCACATGCTGATGCCCGCCATCACACTGGCACTGCTGGGCGCCATCGAATCGCTGCTGTGCGCGCGCGTGGCCGACGGCATGATCGGCGACCGGCACGACCCCAACCAGGAGCTGATGGCCCAAGGCATTGCCAATGTGGCCTCGCCGCTGCTCGGCGGCATGCCCGCCACAGGCACCCTCGCGCGCACGGTCACCAACGTCAAAAGCGGCGCGACCAGTCCCGTTTCGGGCATGGTGCACGCGCTGGTGCTGGTGGCCGTCATTCTGGTGGCCGCGCCGCTGGCTGGCTCCATCCCCCTGCCCACGCTGGCGGCCATTTTGATGTTCGTGGCCTGGAACATGGGCGAGTGGCGCGAATTCGCGCGCCTGCGCAGCTACCGCATGCCCTACCGCATCACGCTGATCTCGGTCTTCCTGCTCACCGTCATTTTTGATCTGACGATCGCAGTGCAATTTGGCATCTTCGCCGCGTGCATCACCTTCATCTACCGCATCTCCAGCCTCTCGCGCGCCGAGCGGCTGCTCCCTGGAAACGACGCCCGCCTGACGGGCCACGGCGCAAACATCCACGTCTGGCGCATGTATGGCGCGCTGTTTTTCGGTGCGGTCAAACTGCTTGAGCGCATGCAAGACCAACTGCCCGGCAAAACACTGGTGCTCGACGTCAAGAACGTCATCTACATCGACGCCACCGGCGCCGACGAACTCGGCCACCTGCTGGCCGCCTGCCGCAAACAGGGCGTGCGCCTGATCGTGGCCGGGCTGACAAGCCAGCCGCTGGACATCACCCGCCGCACCGGCCTGCTGCAAAAACTGGGCGACGACAGCCTGCCCAACCTTTACGTTGCCATCGACGCCGCCTTGGCTGCCGACCCAGTGCAACCGGCGCAACCAGTAGCCGCCGCGCCAGGCGTTTGAGGCTGCGCCGCGCGGCAATCCGGGGCAAAACGCGATGAAGTTTGATTGGAAACCCCTGCTGGCCGAGCCTGCTGGGCAAACGGTTGCGCGCGGAAGCCTTCTGCTTTTAAAAGACGATTCACGGCGCGGCGAGGAAATCGTTGCCATGGTGGCCGAGGCTTTTGGTGACAACCGTGGACACTACAACATGGTTCAATTGTCCGGAAACGAAAGCGGCATCAACCCTGTCCGGGTCCTGTCGCATTCGGCATTCAAACCCGGTGAATCGTTCTCGGTTGGCTGGCTGATTCGCAACTGGAATGATTGGGTATGGCCTGGGTCGGATGTTTCTTCAGCGCAGATTTGTTACGGCCCGGTTCCGGCCGGGTGCTTCAAACAAGAAGAAAGCGGAGAGCCAATCCGGGGCAACGCGATGAAGTTTGACTGGAAACCCCTGCTGGCCGAGCCTGCTGGGCAAACGGTTGCGCGCGGAAGCCTTCTGCTTTTGCAAGACAATTCGTGGCGCGACGAGGAAGTGGTTATCATGGTCTGCGAAGCCTTTGGGGATGGACAAACAAATCGCAACCTGGTCAGACTGTCCGGGAGCAAAAG
>JAISNB010000183.1 GCA_031276435.1 Burkholderiaceae bacterium
CCATCCAGTTCGCGGTGGCGCTTGAGCGTGTGCCAGTTTGCGGAAAATTCCGCGACCAGTTGCTCGACCAGAAAGACCGAGCGGTGCTGTCCGCCCGTGCAACCAATGGCAACCGTGACGTAGCTGCGCTGGTTGCCCGCCAGCGCGGGCAGCCAGCCGTGCAGGAAGCGGGTGATTTCCTGCTGCATGCGTGTGACTTGGCACTCTTGTTGCAAGAAGGCGATGACGGCGCTGTCACGCCCGGTGAGGGCTTTCAGCTCTGGTTCGTAGTGCGGATTGGGCAGCATGCGCACGTCGAATACGTAGTCGGCGTCCAGCGGGATGCCGCGCTTGAAGGCGAAGGATTCAAATACCAGGGTCAGGTTGGCGTCGATTTCGGGCAGCAGTTGTTTGACGTAGGTTTGCAGTTGCACGGGGCGCAGCGCGCTGGTGTCGATGGCGTGTGAGCGATCTCGCAAATCGGCCAGCATTTGGCGCTCGCGCGCGATGGCGTCGGTCAGGGCCTGGCGCTGGCTTGCGTCGCTGGCGATGGACAGCGGGTGGCGGCGGCGCGTTTCAGAAAAACGGCGCAGCAGGGTTTCGTCGCTGGCGTCCAGAAAGATTTGGCGCACCTGGATGCCCTGGCCAAGCAGGCTGTGCAGCATGAGTGGCACTTGCGGCAGCGATGCGCCGCTGCGCACGTCCATGGCGACGGCGACGCGGCCCGCGTGGCGGTTGTCTTCCAGCGCGAGCAACGGGTCGAGCAATTCGGGCGGCAGGTTGTCGACGCAGTAGTAGCCAGCGTCTTCCAGCGCGCGCAGGGCGATGGATTTGCCTGAGCCGGACATGCCTGTGATGACGACCAGTTGCCGTGTCATGCGCGCGTTAGTTGCTGGTTGTTTTGCCGGTCGCCGCCGCTGGCGCGCCCGACTGGTTGAGGTTGAGCAGTTCAAGCGCGTGCGCTTGTCCGGCCGCGGAGTGCGCCGCGCCGCCCAGCATGCGCGCGATTTCCTGCACGCGCGCCGCGTTGGCCAGCGCGGCGGCGCTGCTGACGGTTTGGCCCTGGCGCGTTTGTTTGGCGATGTGCCAGTGGTGGTCGGCGCAGGCAGCCACTTGCGCCAGGTGCGTGACGCACAGGACCTGGCGGTCTTGTCCCAGTTGGCGCAGCATCTGTCCGACGGTGTTGGCGACGCTGCCGCCGATGCCGGAGTCCACTTCGTCAAAGACCAGTGTGGGCGCTTGTCCGAGCCGGCTGGTGGTGACGGTGATGGCCAGCGCCAGGCGCGACAGTTCGCCGCCAGAGGCGACTTTTTCGATGGGGCGCGGGCTGGTGCCAGCGTGTCCGGCGACCAGGAAACTGACTTTTTCCGCACCGCCAGGACCGGGTTCGTCGGCTTTGTCGAGCCGCACGTCAAATTGGCCGCCCGCCATGCTCAGGCCTTGCATGGCCGCGGTTATTTCGCGCGCCAGTTGGGGGGCGTGTTTTTGCCGCTGGGCGCTGACTGCCTGGGCCGCCGCTTGGTAGGCAGCCTGCGCGGCGGCAGCTTGCGCGGCCAGCGCGTCCAGATCGGTTTGCGCTTGCAACTGGTTCAGATCGGCCTGCCAACGCTCGCGCAGCGTCAGCAGGGATTCGGGCGGCTGGCGAAAGCGCCGCGCCAGCGAGAGCCATTGGCTGAGCCGCGCGTCGAGTTTTTCGAGCGCAGCGGGGTCTGGCTCGATGTGGCGCAGATAGGTTTGCAGGCTGTGCGCCGCGTCTTGCGCTTCGGCCAGGCACGATGCCAGCACGTCGCCGATGTTGCCGAATTCAGCTTCGACATGCGCCAGCGCGCTCAATGGTTGCCGCGCTTGCGCCAGCAGCGTGAGCGCGCCGCCGCCATCGTCTGAGTTGAGCGCGTCGCTGGCGGCTTGCGCGGCGTCGGTCAGGGCCTGGGCGTGCGACAGGCGGTCGTGCCGGGCGTTGATTTCTTCCCACTCGCCCGGTTGCGGCGCGAGTTTGTCGATTTCGCCCAGTTGCCAGTTCAGGCGCTCGTGTTCTTGCCGCAGTGTTTCTTGTCGGGCTTGCGCTTGTTGGAGTTGCGTGTCGGCCTGGCGCCAGGCGTGCCAGGCTTGCGCCAGGGGTTGCGTGTCGATGCGGCCATAGGCGTCGAGCAGGCCGCGCATGGCGGCTGGGCGCGTCAGGCTTTGCCAGGCATGCTGGCCGTGGATGTCTACCAGCGCGTCGCCCAGTTCGCGCAGTTGCGTGGCCGTGGCGGGCGAACCGTTGATCCAGGCGCGGCTTTTGCCGCTCGCGTCGATGGTTCGGCGCAGCAGCAGCAAGGCGTCGCCGCGGGCGGCATCAAAGCCGTTGCCCTCCAGCCAGTCCATGGCGCCAGCGGGGGTGTCGAATTCGGCGCTTAGCTCGCAGCGCGCGCAGCCAGCGCGCACGCTGAGCGCATCGGCGCGGCTGCCGAGCAGCAGTTGCAGGGCGTCGATCAGGATCGATTTGCCTGCGCCAGTTTCCCCGGTCAGGGCGGTAAAGCCCTCCTGCAAGTCAAGCTCCAGCGCATCGACGATGACAAAGTCGCGCAAGCTCAGGTGACGCAGCGCCACGCTAACCTCCCTCGTTCCAGTGCAGCTTGTTGCGCAGGGTGTCGAAGTAGTTCCAGCCCCTGGGGTGCAAAAAACGCACCCGCGCCTGCGAGCGGCGCACGACAATCCGGTCGCCATGGCGCAGCGAGGGCAGGTACTGGATGTCGAAGCTGGCGCTGGCGTCGCGCCCGGCCACGATCTCGATGGCGATTTCCGCCGAGTCGGGCAACACGATGGGCCGGTTGGACAGCGCATGCGGCGCGATGGGCGCCAGGATGATGGCTGGCGCCAGCGGATGCAGCAGGGAGCCGCCCGCCGAGAGCGCGTAGGCCGTCGAGCCTGTGGGGGTTGCGACGATGATGCCGTCGGCGCGGTGGTTGGCCACGAAATGGCCGTCGATCTCCACGCGCATTTCCACCAGGCCGGTGCCCGCGCCACGGTTGACCACCACGTCGTTCATGACCAGGGTGTCGAACACGCACTGGCCGTCGCGGATCACATGACCCTGGATCAGGCTGCGCAGATCTTCCTCATAAGCGCCTTGCAGCATGGCCGGGAGCACCTCGCGGTATTGGTCCAGCGCAATGTCGGTGATAAAGCCAAGCCGCCCCTGATTGACGCCGATCAGCGGCGTGCCATAGCGCGCCAGTTGGCGGCCAATGCCCAGCATGGTGCCATCGCCACCGGCCACCACGCACAAATCGGCCTGCTCGCCAATGTCAGCGACCGTCCAGGCGGCAAAGCGGCTGCACCCGCAAAGGCGCGCGGTACTGGCTTCCAGCGCCACGTGACAGCCCAGCGACTGCAGGAAATCGCCAATGGACTCAACCACCTCGCGCGTCGCCTCAACGGCGCCGCCGGTCGCCAAATCGTGGTGCTTGCCCACCAGTGCGATGTTGCGAAAATCAGGATTCATCGGCAAATTACATCATAATGAAACGAATGCTTGATGACCGCGCCAGAGTGCTCTTGAAGACACTGATAGAGCGTTACATCGCCGATGGTCAACCGGTGGGATCGCGCACGCTCTCGCGCGCCTCGGGGCTGGAGCTGTCACCGGCCACCATACGCAACGTCATGTCCGATCTGGAAGAGATGGGCCTGATCGTCAGCCCCCACACATCCGCCGGGCGCGTGCCCACAGCGCGCGGCTACCGCCTGTTTGTCGACACCATGCTGACAGCGCAGCGCGAGCGCCTGAACACTCCCGCACTGCCTGCCGACCAGCCGCAAAAAGTCATCACCCAGGCCGCGCACCTGCTCTCAGACATGTCGCAATTTGTCGGCGTGGTCATTGCGCCGCGCCGCGCATCGGTATTCAGGCACATCGA
>JAISNB010000218.1 GCA_031276435.1 Burkholderiaceae bacterium
TAGTAATTTTCATAAACGCATTGGCAAAATTTCTTTTTCAGCGGGGCGTTGTTGTTGAGTTCTGGATAGATTTGCGATGTGGCTGTGCACATCTGGACGTTGCTGGCAATCATGCTGGCGCGGTATTGCTTGACGTCGAATCCGGGCGGGAGCGTGTCTTGCGCATGGGCTGCTACGGGCAGCAGGCAGGCGGCTGCCAGAAGCAGGCCATGTTTTCTGGATGATTTCATCATGATTTCCCCTTTCGGTTTGGTTTGCAGAGATTGGTTTTGATTGGCCCGTGCGTGCGTGCGGTGATCAGGCCGGGTTGTCGATGTCGATGAATTGGTGCGCCAGATTGTGCCGCGCGGCCACGTGCGCGGCCAGGGCCGGGGCGCCGTAGCGTTCGGTGGCGTGGTGACCGCAGGCAAAAAACGCGACGCCGCATTCGCGCGCCAGGTGGGTTTGCGCCTCGGAGATTTCGCCGGTGATGAAGGCTTGCGCGCCAGCGGCGATGGCGGCTTCGAATTGGCCTTGTCCGCCGCCCGAGCACCAGGCCAGTGTTTGTATAGGCCCCGTGGCGTTGGCCGCGGGCGCTATTGCCAGTACGGGGCGACCCAGCGCGGCGCTCAGGTGGTTTTGCAAGGCGTTGACGTCGGCAAAGCCCTGGCCGTTGCGCGGCGCGCCCAGAAAGCACAGGTTTTGCTCGCCAAACTGGCGCTGCGCTTGCAGGCCCAGGACGCGCCCCAATTGCGCGTTGTTGCCCAGTGTGGGGTGCGCGTCCAGCGGCAGGTGGTAGGCAAACAGGTTGATGTCGTGGGCCAGCAGCAGGCGCAGGCGCTGCTTGAGCCAGCCGGTGATGGTGCCGTCCTGCCCGCGCCAGAACAGGCCGTGGTGGACAAACAGGGCGTCGGCATCGGCGGCGATGGCCGCCTCGATCAAGGCGCGGCTGGCCGTGACGCCAGAGACGATTTTGCCGATGCGCTCGCGCCCTTGCACTTGCAGGCCGTTGGGGCCGTAGTCGGTAAAGCACTCGGGTTGCAACTCGGCATTGAATGCGCCAAGCAGGTCAGCGCGCGCCATGGTGTTCTGGTGTGCCATGCCCGGATTCTGCAATAGATTCGCGCGCGCGGGCGGTTTTTTGCCCGACAATCTGCGCCATGAAACGCATCTGGCTTTTTTTCGCACAAACCGTGACCGTGTTGCTGGCCGCCTATTTTGTGGTGGCCACGCTCAAGCCCCAGTGGGTGGCGCGTGGCGCAGGCGGCGCGGGTGTTATTTCTGTTCTTGAGGCGCCGCGCGCTTTGGGTGGCGCGGCAGCGGCGGCACCGGGCAGTTTCAGCGCCGCTGTCAAGAAGGCCGCGCCCGCTGTTGTGAGCATCATCACCACGGCGCGCAATCCCTATGGCAACGATCCGTGGTTCCGCTTCTTTTTTGGCGATCAGGGCGCGCAGACGCAGGCTGGCCTTGGCTCGGGCGTGATCATGAGTCCCGAGGGCTACATCCTCACCAACAACCACGTGATCGAAAGCGCCGACGAGATCGAGGTGGTGCTGCAAGACGCGCGGCGCGCGCGCGCCAAGATCATCGGCACCGATCCCGAGTCTGATCTGGCCGTGCTCAAGATCGATCTCGACGATCTGCCCGTGATGACGCTGGGCGACTCCAACACGCTGGCCGTGGGCGATTTTGTACTGGCCATCGGCAATCCCTTTGGCGTGGGCCAGACCGTGACCAGCGGCATTGTCAGTGCGCTGGGGCGCAACCAGTTGGGCATCAACACGTTCGAGAATTTCATCCAGACCGATGCGGCCATCAACCCCGGCAATTCCGGCGGCGCGCTGACCGACATCCACGGCAACCTGATGGGCATCAACACGGCCATTTATTCGCGCTCGGGCGGATCGATGGGCATTGGCTTTGCCATCCCCGTGTCCATTGCCCGGCAGGTGATGGAAAGCATCGTCACCCAGGGCCGCATGGTGCGCGGCTGGATTGGCGTGGAGCCGACCGAACTGACGGCCGAGCTGGCGCAAACCTTTGGCGTGCTGCGCAAGCGGGGCGTCATCATCACCGGCGTCGTCCACAACGGGCCAGCCGCGCAGGCGGGCATTGCGCCGGGCGACGTCATCCTGCAAATCGACGACAAGCCCATCGACGACGTGTCGGCGCTGATGACTGGCGTGTCGGCGCTCACGCCGGGCCAGCCCAGCACGCTCCAGGTGCTGCGGCGCGGCGAAGTGCTGACGCTGAGCGTCACGCCCGCACAGCGTCCGCTGCCCGCGCAACGCCAGCAGCGCCCCTCTTTGGGACGCTGAAAGTCGCGCAAGCTGTTTTTTTGGGAAAGCCGCTGCGCCAGCGCCTGCCCGCCGGGCAAGTGGCGGCGGTTGCAAAAATTCAGGGCTTGCCAGCGGTCTGTTGCGGTGGTTTGTCGAGGCCGTCGCTGGACGCCTCTTCTTTGGGCGCAAACAGATGCGCCGCCCAGATGCCCGCCTCGTACAGCAAGCACATGGGGATGGCCAGCGCCAGTTGCGACACCACATCTGGCGGCGTGACGATGGCTGCCACCACAAACGCCAGTACGGCGAAGTAGCCGCGAAACTGCCGCAACTGCGCCACGCTGACCACGCCCACGCGGATCAGCACCACCACGGCAATCGGCACTTCAAAGGCCATGCCAAAGGCCAGGAACATGGTGAGCACAAAGCTCAGGTAGGCCTCTATGTCCGGCATGGCCGTGATGCTCTGGGGCGCAAAGCCCTGGATGAACTTGAACACCCTGCCGAACACGACGAAATAACAAAACGCCACGCCGATAAAAAACAGCAGGGTGCTGGAGACGACCAGCGGCAAAACCATTTTCTTTTCGTGCGAATACAGCCCCGGCGCGACAAAGGCCCACGCCTGGTAGAGCACCACGGGCAGCGCCAGCATGAAAGCGGCCATCAGCAAAACCTTCACCGGCACCATGAAGGGCGAGACCACCGAGGTGGCGATCAGGGTGGCGCCCTGTGGCAGGTGCGCCACCAGCGGCGCGGCCAGCAGGTCATACAGGCGGCCCGGCCCTGGATAGAGAGCCAGCAGCACCGCCATCGCGCCAATGGCCAGCAGCGACACGATGAGCCGGTTGCGCAACTCCATCAGATGCGCCACAAATGGCTGCTCGGTGCCTGCCAGCTCGTCGTCTTTGGGATCGTCGTTTCGGGAATCGGTCATTGCGGCGCCATTGTCGCCTGCCAGGCGGGCAGGCCCGTGCGTTGGGGGCGGTGGTGGTCGGCCAAGAAATCAGGCCCGTGGCCCGCGCGGCCTGAAGCGCGCCACCCGCGCCGCGCCGGATTGCACTTGCCTGCGCACGCCGTGGCGCGCCTTGTACCACTGGGGTGTCGCGCCGCGCTTGATGCGCCAGTTCTTGCCCGGGTGCCGGTATTCGGGCGGCGGTGGCGACCAGCCCAGGCCCGCTGACGACGACTGTTGTTGCGACCCGGCTGCATGGCCGTCGCTGGCGCTGGCGGCGTTGCTGTCGCCGCCGGAAAGCGTGCGCGCGGCCTCGTCCCAGTTTTTTTCCAGTTCGGCCTGCGTGTCGTACAGGCCTTTTTCAACCGCGCGGCCAGCGTTTTCGAGCGAACTTTTCATTTTCTTGAGTTCTTCCATATCCATGGCGCGGTTGACCTCGGCCTTGACGTCGGCCACATAACGCTGCGCCTTGCCCAGCAGCGCGCCAACCGTGCGCGCCACGCGCGGCAGTTTTTCAGGGCCGATGACGATCAGCGCCACCACGCCAATCATGGCCATTTTGGAAATTCCCAGATCCAGCATGTCTTGTGGTGTGCACGGCAGCGCAAGGCGCAACAGGCCGACCCGCCCCTGGCGCGGCCAGCCAGAGCGCGCGGCCTATTTGGCGCGGCTTTCGACGTCGATGGTTTCTTTTTCGGCGCTGGCGCCGCTGCTGTTGGCCACTTGCGCTGGCGCTGCTGGCGGTGGCGGCGGCGCGTCGGCATCGGCCGCGCCATCGCGCATGCCGTCCTTGAAGCCCCTGACGGCGCTGCCCAGATCAGAACCGATGTTCTTGAGCTTCTTGGTGCCAAAGACCAGCACCACGACGAGCAAGACCAACAACCAGTGCACCATGGAAAACGAACCCATTTCAATTTCTCCTAGCCAATTGCTGGCATTTTAGTGACGCAACAAGACAATTGCCCGTTTCACGCTTTCTCAGCCCCTGAGCCACGGACGCGGCCCGCCCATGACGTGCACGTGCAGGTGCTGCACTTCTTGCGCGCCATGCGCGCCCGTGTTGACGACGATGCGAAAACCGCCTTCCGGATACGGCTGGCAGCCTTGTTCGAGCGCCAGCCTGGGCGCCAGCACCATCAGCCGCCCCATCATGGCTGCGTGCCGATCGTCCAGTTGCGCCATGGACGCGATGTGCACCTTGGGAATGAGCAGGAAATGCACGGGCGCCCAGGGGTGGATGTCGTGAAAGGCAAAGAGTTCATCGTCCTCGTACACCTTGCGCGAGGGGATTTGCCCGGCAACGATTTTGCAGAAGATGCAATCGGCATCGCGCGGGTGCGGGTGGTGTGCGGCTTCGGTCATGTGCATATCTCCATGCGGGTGGATGGGTGGGCGCGGCGGCGGCGCTGGCGACGATCATGCCGCCTTTGCTTTGCCGTGGTGCGCGCCCGGGTCGTCATCAAAATGCTGCCTGATCCATTGCGCGCCGTCCTCGCGGCCCAGCGCGAACAGGCGTTCGAGGAAGGCGCTGTCGGCGCGCGTGCTGGAACCCAGGCGCGCAATGCGGTTGCCAGCGTCGATGCGGTGCAGCCGCACGTTTTTGTAGCGGCTGGCGTCCAGGCGGTTTTCGTCCAGCAGGCGGCGCACAAATTCAATGGCCCGAAGCTCCGCCAGCAAACTGGCGTTGAAGGCAATCTGGTTGATGCGCTCGAAAATGTCGGCGCTGACCGTGGGCACCTGCGCGTCTTCCTGCGGGCTGATCTGCACCAGCAGCACGTCGCTGCATTGCGTCTCGTAAATCAGCGGGTACAGCGCCGGGTTGCCCGAATAGCCGCCGTCCCAATAGTGCTCGCCGTCGATCTCTACGGCCTTGAACAGCATGGGCAGGCAGGCCGATGCCATGAGCGCGTCAGCCGTCACGCGCGCGCCCGAGAACACCTCGCCGCGCCCGGTGCGCACATTGGTCGCGGTGACAAACAGCTTGACCAGTTGCTGGCGGCCCACCAGGTCGAAATCGACCTCGCGCTCGATCAATTGGCGCAGCGGGTTGATGCCCAGCATGTTGGCCTGATACGGCGCCAGCCAGGGCGAAAACAGCCCGATGACGGCCTGCGCCGCTGGCAGTGGCACGCCTGCCAGCAGCGTGCCCATGACGCCCACGCCATCCCACAGCCGCGCCAGCGCCTGCCGCGCGGCCTCGCGCATGGCGTCCGGCGGCAAGCCATCGGCCTGCGCGCGCGCCAGCCCGCTGACCAATGCCACGGCATTCATGGCGCCCGCGCTGGTGCCTGAGATGCCTTCCAGCTCGATGCGCGGATCGGCCAGCAAGGCGTCCAGCACACCCCAGGTGAACGCGCCGTATGAACCGCCGCCCTGTAGCGCCAGATTGATGCGTCGCCTGGATTGGCCGTCCTCACGCGCAGCCGCGTGTTTGTGGGGCTGTGCCGACCCGGTCATTGGGCTGCCGCCGCCATGGGCGCGCCGCGGTTCATGCACACCATGCCCTTGACGATGCGGTACAAAAACCACAATGAAACCACGGTCCAGGCCAGAAAGCCCGGCAGCCACAGCAGCAAAAACAGCGGGACAGTCAGCACATACAGCACGCCAGCCCAAAGCACAGTGCGGATGCGCCACGCAAAATGGCTGGCCTGCCAGGTGCCCGCGGCATCGTCCTTTTTGACCAGATCAAGAATGAGCGCAATCAGCAGCAGCGCCACGCTGGCCTGCGCGCCCGGCGCCACCGCCGTGACCGCCACCACCAGATGCAGGATGTAGCTGATCCAGCCCCAGACGCGCAAATCGTCGCTGTCGCCCGCTGCGTCCGCGCGCTCGCACGGCAACGGCGGCTGCGGCTGCGGCGTTTGAATCGGGTTGTCGTCGCTCATGGGCGCGCTCCTTTTATCCTGGTCAACGGCCGGGGGGAAAATGCCCGGAAGCGGCGGCGGCATCGCCCTCGCGCGCTTGCAGCTTGCGCAAGGCTTTTTCTTCCAGCCCGCCAAGTCCCTGGCGGCGCGCGAGTTCGGCCACCACATCGGCGGGCGACAGGCCGTAATGCGCCAACGCCACCATGGCGTGAAACCACAAATCGGCCATCTCGGCCACCACGTTTTGCGTGGAGCCGCCGTGCTCGGCATCCTTGGCGGCCATGACCACTTCGCACGCTTCTTCGCCAATTTTTTTCAGAAACCCATCGGGGCCTTGGGCCAGCAGGCGCGCCACGTAGCTTTTTTCGGGGTCGCCGCCAGCGGCCGGCTTGCGGCTTTCGATGACGGCGGCCAGCCGCATCAAAACGCCTTCCACGGCCAGCGGCGCGGCTGGTGGCGATCTGGTGGTGGTGGTGATGTCGTCGTGGCTCATGCGCTTATTTCTTGTAAATGTTTTCGGGTGCTTTGAGCACCGGCTCTGCCGCCTGCCAGCGCCCATCCTTCAACTGGTTGAAAAAGCAACTGTGCCGCCCCGTATGGCAGGCAATGCCCGGATCGTGACCCAGTTGCGTGACTTTGAGCAGCAGCGCGTCGCCATCGCAATCGAGGCGAATGGCGTGCACCTGCTGCACATGGCCCGACTCCTCGCCCTTGGCCCAAAGCCGCCCGCGCGAACGGCTCCAGTACACGGCGCGGCCCGTTTCGGCGGTGCGTTGCAAGGCATCACGGTTCATCCAGGCGAGCATCAGCACATCGCCCGTGGATTGCTCTTGCGCAATCACGGGCACCAGGCCCTGCGCGTCCCATTTCACTTCGTCAAGCCAGTTCATCCGCGTATTGTCGGCCATGGCTGGCAGCAAGCGCTCACCCGGCGGTCGCCTACAGGCGCACGGTGATGCCGCGCTCGGCCATGCGCCGCTTGGCCTGCGCCACCGTGAATTCGCCGTAATGGAAGATGCTGGCAGCCAGCACCGCGTCGGCCTGGCCGTATTGCACGCCATCGGCCAAGTGATCGAGCGTGCCCACGCCGCCAGAGGCAATCACCGGAACCGGCACCGCCTCGGCCACGGCGCGCGTCAGCTCCAGATCGAAACCGCTTTTGGTGCCGTCCTTGTCCATGCTGGTCAGCAAAATCTCGCCCGCGCCATCGGCGGCCATGCGCCGCGCCCATTCAATGGCGTCCAGCCCCGTGTTCTTGCGCCCGCCGTGGCTGTAGACGTCCCACCCCTCGCCGCGCGCCAGCAGGTCGCTGCCTGCGCGGCGCTTGGCGTCGATGGCCACCACAATGCACTGCGCGCCGTACTTGCCCGAAGCGTCGCGAATCACCTGCGGATTGGCGATGGCCGCCGAATTGAAGCTGGTCTTGTCAGCGCCCGCGTTGAGCAACCGCCGCACATCTTCCACCGTGCGCACACCGCCGCCCACCGTCAGCGGAATGAACACCCGCGCGGCCACCGCTTCGATGATGTGCAAAATCAGGTCGCGCCCGTCGCTGGTGGCAGTGATGTCCAGAAACGTCAGCTCGTCGGCCCCCTGCTCGTTGTAGCGGGCGGCAATCTCCACCGGATCGCCCGCGTCGCGCAGTTCCACAAAGTTGACACCCTTGACCACGCGACCACCAGTCACGTCCAGGCAGGCAATGATGCGTTTGGCAAGCATGGCGCAATTATCAGCCAGCCCGCGCAGCAGCGGGCAGCGGGGCGGCAAACCACCGGCCATTGGCAGTGCCGTGGGGCGAAGCGACGGCGCGGCGCAATCCGCTGGCCTTCATCTGTGCAACACCCTTCCCGTTCGCCCCTATCCCTTTTGAGGGGTAGAAGTGCTCCGAAGGGGCGGGAGAAGAAGGTGGGCAAAAAAACAACATGCCGTGTGCCCGCTTTCTGCGTCGAAAGAAGGGGAAAGCGCCCGGCCGTTCAGTTTCTCGATAGAATGCCCTCTGGATTTTCACGGACTGAGGGCAAGCGATATGCGAGACAGCAGACGGCGCAACCGCAATATCGGCACGGTCAAGCAGGGGCATGGGCAAAATAACCGCATGTGCATCCCAGATTACTTGAGCAGTAAACATTGGTTGCACTATACCGAGCGTTTGACGGACCACAAGAAATTCGTGCACACGATCCAGGGGCATGAGTTTGTTTTTGTTGTGGAAAAGACCAGGGCGGATTGTTACCACGCTTGTTCGGTTGCTGATGTGGCGTTCATGCTCGCCCATATTCCGGCGTCGGATTATGGCAATTTGCGCTACATCGTCTTTCGCCAGCCCAAGCGCAAGGAAAACATCCTGTCCCCTGTATGGGGGCGCTGGGTATTGAGATACGAGTTTGAAGGTGAGCGCAAGCCCGCTGTTTTGCTTGAGGCATTTCCGAATTGTGAACAATTGCGATGGCCTAAAAGCTTGACACCCGAAGTCAGAAAAGAACTGGAACGGCTCAAAAAAGATGGACTCGTTTTTGTCACCGACAAAAGAGGTTATACCGCCAACTTGATACCAGAAACCGCGCGCGCCACGCAACTGTACCGAACCCTGCTGCACGAAGTGGGACATTATGTGCAATACCGCCAGTTCATGGGAGCATCATCGTCGGAATTTGCGGGAATGTCCGATGATGAACTGGATGATTATTTCTGGGACAGCATATCGAAGGAAGAAAAAGAAAAGTTCGCCCACGGCTATGCCGACAGGCTGCGGGATGATTTGCTGGCGCGCGGCCTTATCCCGTTTCCCAGCATTCCGGATGGGCGTTGATCCAGATGAATCCTTTTTGATGGCATCACCCGCATGGAGTTGCTCATTTTCATCGGCATCCAGGCCACCGGAAAATCGTCGTTCTGGCGCGAGCGTTTTGGGGACACGCACTTGCGCATCTCGCATGCCCTTTCGCATGGACACGGTGGCAGGAACAGCGGATGCTCCGGGTTCTTGTCAGTAATCTTGAAGGCGGCAGAAAAGAGAATGACCGGAAACAGGTCGAAAAAGATTTTCATGGCGCGCGCAAAAAATAAATGCATATTATGTGCGTTCCTCTGGGTATTTCCATATCCGGTCGCCTTGCTTGCGTGCACATCAGATGCGGCGGGAATCCCCCTGTCGGAACAGCCCGCAGAGAAAGAGGGTGCTTGAGAGCGTCTCCAGGAGTTCCTCGTAGAGTTGCATCTTGATTGTGTCATAGCGAATATCGAGCGCAATGGCCACGAGGCCGCAGGCAATGGCGGGCCAAAACCAGCGCCAGGCGGCGCGCGAAGCCAGTTTTTGAAGGAAAAAGAGCAACGCGAGACCGGCGCAGGCATAAAGTGCCAGAAGGGCGTGAATCCAGGGCCGCGCGGCGGGGTTGGCGCCAGCGACGGTGTAGAACAGATAATCCTGCATCTGCTCGTGGAACATGAACCGCTCATCCAGCGCCGCGAGCAACAAACACAAGGCCAGCCCACCCCAGAACCAGCACGCGCCTTTCTGCCCGTCACAAGCCGCGTTTTGGGCGTGAAGCCCGCACACGCTGGCAGAAGCCGCAAGCAGCATGCCTTGCTGCCAGGCAAGCGGCGCGTCCTCCGTGGCGAAGGCGAAAAGCAAATCGGGATACCATGCCACGCCAATTCCAGCGGCAACCGCGCAATTCAAGCCCAGCACGAGCGCCGCAAGCCAAAAGGCGCGCGAGCGGTGCGGGGCTTGCTTTGCTGCCCGCATTTCCGCCGTGTTCGTTTCTGCTGCCGCCATTTGCCGATCATAGCCGTTTCCCCTGCCCCCGCAGTACAATGCCAGTGCCCTGAAATTGCAGGGGAAAGCCCCTCTTCACGAAGGCCCGAAAGGCAAGGAACACCATGTGCAAAGGAAGCTGGAAATTCGTTCTGTTTTGCGTGCTCGCGTGTGGATGCGCAGCCTCGGGGGCAGAGGAAACGCCGAGGCGCTATTACAACCACGCCACGGAACTCACCCTGCGGGAAGCGCCTGCTGCCGACGCAGCGGCGCGCTTGCGCGTGCCGATCAACCAACCGCTGTTTCTTCTGGCGCGGGAAAACTCGAATT
>JAISNB010000140.1 GCA_031276435.1 Burkholderiaceae bacterium
GGCGCGCTTGCGGGGCCGACCGCGTGGCGCCTGTTGCGCGCGGCGCGGGGTTTTTTGGGCCAGTGCGGCCATGAATGCGGCGCTGCCCAAGGCCCAGTTGCCGTGTACGGCGCGGCCCAGGGCGGTGTGCTCGGCGGTGGTGCCGATTGCGGCTTCGACCAGCGCGGCATAAGCCGCCTCGCGCGCGAATGGTGTGTTGCCCAAGGCCCAGTACAGCGGGTGCCGGGTGATGAGCGGGTCGGTGCGCAGTCCGGCCAGATGCGCGTGGCTGGACCACGGGTAATCCGCCGCGCGCGAGGCCAGGCCCGCGCGCACGGGGTTGAGCGCCAGATAGGCCATGCAGGGCAAGAGGTGCGTTTCGGCCTCGATCACGCTACAGCGGTAGCGCCCTTCCCACAGCGTGCCGCTGCGGCCATGCCGGGTGTTGAAATAGCGCACGTAGGCGCGGCCAAGCGCCTGCATCATGCGGGGCGCGCCCGTGTCGGTTTCGGGCGTGAGCAGCAGGTGCAAATGGTTGTCCATGAGCACGTAGGCATGAATGGCGACGCGCGCCTGCCGGGCGCAAAATTGCAGATGGGCCAGCAGTTGGCGCCGGTCGCCGTCGTCCAGCACGATGGGCTGGCGGTTGTTGCCGCGCTGCACAATGTGATGCGGATAGCCCGCCACGGTCAGGCGGGGAAGTCGGGCCACGGCGGTTCGCCTGCAAAGTGGATCTGACCCCGATTTTAAAGCGCCGCTTTTTCATTTTTCTCCGACAGACCTTGCGTGACAAGCGCCCGCCAGTCTTGCATGCGCGCGTCGCAAGCACAAAAACAATGCTTGCGCCATGCCCGAATTTTTGCGCTCACACAAGCGCCTTGACGGATGAGGCGCGGCGGCTGCGGGGCAGCGCAAAGCCTTGCCGCGCGCAGCGGCCTTGCAGCGCGGATGGTACGTCGCGCCGCCGCCAGCGCCCGTTCTGCTGCCAATGCTTTCGTATTCCCCAGCGCCCGCGCCGCCAGCGCAATCCGCAAAAGGCATCCGGCAGACGCTTTGAAAGCGCCGCGCAAAACCATGCCACCCCGTCAGGAAAAACGCCGCGCGCGCCATGGCCCACAATGGCCCGATGGTTCGTCCCGCCCAACTGATTCATCCGCAACGCCCACTGGTGCCAACGCGCCCCGCGGCCACCTTGCTTTTGCTGCGCGACAGTGGCGCGCGTGGCGGTCTTGAGGTGCTGATGACGCGCCGCGCCGCCAGCGCCCGCTTTGCCCCCAATGCCTTCGTATTCCCCGGCGGCTGCGTCGATGCGGCAGACGCCAGCGCGCAAGCACACGCCCTGGCAACACGCCGCCCCGGGCAAAGCGTCGCTTGCCTGACCGAGACCATCGCCGCGCTGCGCGAAACCTTTGAAGAATTGGGCATCCTGCTGGCCTGCCACGCCGATGGCGCGCCCGCCACCGCCGCCGACGTGGCGCGGCTGGATCGGCGCGCGCCGCTGGTTGCGCAACTGGCCGCGCACGGCCTGCAGCTGGCCGCTGCCGACGCGCCCCCGCTCGCACGCTGGATTGGCGCGCGCGACTTGCAGTGCCGCTTTGACACCCTGTTCCTGCTGGCGCGCATGCCCGCCGGACAAACCCCGCGGGCCGACGAAACAGAGCAATTCGAACCGCTGTGGCTGCGCCCGCAAGACGCGCTGGAGCGCCACGCCAATGGCGCGCTCGACATGATCTACCCCACCGTCAAAACACTGCAATGGCTGCAACAACACGCCGACGTCGCCAGCGCCTTGGGTGCGCTGCACGGCGTCGCCGATGATGCCGTCGATGCCGACGCGCCGCTTTGGATCAGTTGCCCGCGCGCGGGCCTGCGCCAGGGCGCGCTGGCGCGCTTCATGGAAAGCGAGCCGCCCTTTGGCGAACTGGAACTGGTCTGCCCCGACGGCCAACCCCTGCACCCGCTGGACTGGCAAAGCCACGCGCCCGTCCCCCTGCTGCGCAACCTGCAACGCCTGACCGCGCCCAACCCCGGCGTCATGACCGGCCCGGGCACCAACAGCTATCTGGTGGGCGACGCGCAAACCGGCTACATCGTCATCGACCCCGGCCCCGACGATGCCGCCCACGCGCAGCGCCTGTGGGCCGCCGCCCGGCGCGCGGACGGCGCGGGCGGGCACATCCGCGCCATCGTCTGCACGCACTCGCACCCCGACCACGCGCCCGGCGCGCGCACGCTGCAAGCCTTGTGCGCCAGCAGCGGCGCTGGCAGCGCGCCGCCGCCCATCCTGGGCCTGCCATCGGCCCCCACGGCACGAGCAGCCAGCGCCTTCACACCCGATCGCGCGCTGCAAGATGGCGAAACACTCGTCCTCGCGCCCCCCATCACCAGCAACAACAACGGCCACGATGCCAGCAGCGCCGCCACCCACACACTGCGCGTCATCCACACACCGGGCCACGCGGCCAACCACCTGTGCCTGATCCTGTGCGAAGACGGACTGCTCTTCAGCGGCGACCACATCCTTGGCGGCAGCAGCACCATCGTCGACCCGCCCGACGGCAACATGACCCAGTACCTCGACTCGCTCGACCGGCTGGCCCGGCTCTGCGCCGGAGAAAACCTGCGCTTCATCCTGCCCGCGCACGGCCACGCCATGAACCAGCCGCTGCAAAAAATCGCCCGCCTCAAAGCGCACCGACTGGCGCGCGAAGCCAGAATACTCGCCGCCGCGCAAGCCTGCCCGCAGGGCGCGCTGGACGACTGGCTGGCACTGGCCTACGCCGACTTACCGCGCGCCGCCTGGCCGCTGGCCAGGCGCTCGCTCATCGCCCACGTGCAGCGCCTGCAAGCCCTGGGGCTGATCGCCGCCCCGCCCGCGCCATCCGCGCCGCAATAACCCGAGGGTCGGCAGAACGCGCGCACCTTGCGCGTCTGGCGCGCGCAAGTCTCGGACAGGGTGATTGCTCGATCAGGGCAATTCCGGCGTGCCCTGCTCCCGTCAGTGTTGCTGCTTGGGTTTTACCTCACCCCGTCACTGCGCCCGCAGTCCCCGTTATTGCGGGGCGCGAAGCGACGTGGCAATCCATGCAACGGCTTTCATTTGTGCCACCCCTTCCCGGCGGCGCTGCCGCTTCATGACGCGGTCAATGGATGCGCTGTGGCTCAAAATCAACCAGTATCGCCCCGGGTGTTGCGTTATCGGGGGGCGGCGGCGAGTCGTCGTCCGGATTCGGCTTTTGCGGTTGTGCCTCGTCAAATGGTGGCACGGCAGGCACGCTCGCGCGGTAAATCCGCCGCCTCCGGGTCTGGGCGTCAATCAGCCAGTAATCGCCGTCTTGCGGATCGGCCGACTCGGCGCGCATGCCAACCAGGCGCAAGGTTGCTACAGGCTCCTTGATCTTGCCCAGCCAAAGGCATTTTGGCCCCTCGGATTGCACCAGCGCACGAAAATACGCCCTGTCCCTGAAAGCGTCCCAGCTTGCCCGCAGCGCCGGGGTCTGCAAATCGCGGTCGGCAAGGCAGCCCGGCGCGCCGTCCGGGGCCAGTTGCAGGCGCATGTACTGGCCCGCATCCTGATCCACGGTCCAGTCAAACTCCGCGCCATCCCCAATTGCCCCAAGGCTGCCCGTCTCGTGCCAATACGGGCTGGGCGATACCCTGACTTCCAGAAACTGGATTCTCCTGTCTTCCAATAGCAACAGCAGCGCGTAAGGGCCAGGGCTTTCAGATTCCAGCATTGCTCCACACGTGCCAGCGGGAAACCGGGGGCGATCCCAATACGCCAGCCGGCAAAGCGCCTCTGCCTCTTTTTTGCGCGCTGGCTCTTCCATCTGGCGCGCCACCGCTTCCATTCTGCGCTTTTGTTCCTCTTTCTTCCCCGCTTCTTCATTGAGGCATGAATTGATCTCGCCCTTGACCGCGTAGGGATAAGTCTCGCCGCCCCATGGGCATGCCGTATCATAAACCAGCATGACCAGGGAAATAATCAGGCAAAGTGCTGAAGCACAAAGCAGCGGAGTGGCAATAACAGCCCTCAGGACAATCCAGTTTTTGCATTTGTACAGCAGCAGATAAACGCACAAGGCGCAAATCAACCCCGCCCAAAGCAGCTTGCCCGACAAAACGGACAGAAATGCCTTGCCAAATGACTCCATCAGCGACATGATTGATTTCTAAAAATGCGGTTGCCTGGGAAAACGTCCATCCACTGGCCTGGATGGAACGTGCTGTCTGCGCATAAAAGGCCATGCTTCGTCTGGATTGCCACGTGCCACTCGCAACGACGAAGGGATACCAAGCGCGCCGCGCATGGCCGCGCGGGGTTGTGCGGCGAGCGCGACTAGGGAGCAGCCGCCGCTTCGTCGGTTGCCGCCGCCGTGTCATTGGCGCTATCGACGCCATCGGTGGCATTGGCGTCACTGGCGGCGGCATCAGCGTTGTTGGCGGCAGGGGCGTCGTTTGCGGCGCCCTGGGGCAGCGGGGGTTCTTCAAATTGTGCGCCAGCGGCATTGGCCATGTACGCCACG
>JAISNB010000150.1 GCA_031276435.1 Burkholderiaceae bacterium
GGCGCTTGTTGTACCAGCGCCATGCGGCGGCGCACGCGCCCGGCTTCTTGCGCGTCGCCGCGCAGTTCAGCCAGACGGGCCTGTACGCCCAGCCACGCCAGCAGCGGGCGGCGCCAGCCTTGCTCAGAGGCTGTGTCTACCGCCGCGTTCACCACCGTCGGGCTGGCTTGGTTGCGGCGCAGCAGCACGCCCGCGGCGATCAGGCGCGCCATGGGGCGGGTGGCGGAGGGCAAGGCATTTGCCGGGTCGTCCGCGTTCGCCACATTCACATCAATATTCGTGCCCGCATTCGTGTCGGCCTTTGCGCTCTCGCCCGTCGCGTTCGTGCCAGCCTTTGCGTCCACACCCGCCACATTCACATCGGCAGCTTTCATGTCCGCGCCGTTTGTGTTGTCCAGATTCACATCCGCATTCGTGTCGGCCTTTGCATTCTCGCCCGTCGCATTCGCACCGGCGGTTTTCATGTCCGTGTCGTTTGCGTTGTCCAGATTCACATCCGCATTCGCGCCCGCCGCACGCTGAAGGCCTGGCGCGCGGTAGGCCGCTGGCAGCAGCGCCGCTTGCCGGGCGTCAAGCGCCTGTCCTTGCAGCCAGGCGTGGTAGGCCAGTTCGGCGGGCTGCGCGTCGGCGCGCATGGCAGCAAATCCGGGGCAGTCGTCAAAGACCAGGCTGGCCACTTGCGCGGCGCAGCGCGTCAGTTCGATGCGCTGGGCGGGCAGCGTTTGGCCGCTGCGCGCGACTTCGGCGCGCGCTTGCGCGAATTCGCGCGCCTGCAAGCGGTCTTCGCCTTTCAGATAGGCTTGCGAAAAACGATCCAGCGCGTTGGCGGCGTTGATGCGCCAGTCGGGCGGGCGCGCGGCGCTGCACGCTTGCAGTGCCAGCGCGCCGCTGGCTGCAAGCAGCGCCAGCGTGGCAAGGCACGCTGGCGCAGATGCGGTGGCCCGCAAATTCCGCAAACCAAACGGCGACAGCGGAGGTGGCGACGGCGGCAATGGTTTCATGGCAGTTGGATTTCGCGTGCTGTAGGCGCAAAGGGCCATTTGCGATTGATTTCGCTGATGATCTGGTCGACTTTGAGCAGGCTGTTTTCCACATCGGCGCGCAAGTCGCCCAGGTTGGCGCTGGCCGCGCGCGCGTTGCTGGTGATGGCCTGCATGTCTTGCAGTGCGGTGTCCGCTTTTTGCAGCGCGGCGCGCGCTTCTTTCAGCAGCGCGCCAAGGTCGCGCACGGCGGCGTGGGCATCGGTCAGCATGCCTTGTTCGCCCATGAGCTGCCGATCGATTTTTTGTGCCACACCATCCACGCGCCGAGCAATCGAGGCCAGGCTGTCCAGCAAGTCGCTCAGGCGTTTGGCGTCAGCCGCATCGCCCGTGAGCGCGCCTATGACGCCGCCTTGCTGCCGCTGCGCGATGCGCGCGGTGATGGTGCCCAGATCGGCCAGCGTTTGGTTGAGCGCCGACTGGTCGGCGGTGATCTGGCTGATGTTTTGCAGTACCGCGCGCGCGTCGGCCACCATGCGGGGGATTTCGGCGGCCATGTCGCCGCGCAGCACCTGACGCTCGGCGCCGGGCGGCAGCGCCTCGTCGTCCATGACGCCCGTGTAGGCGCGCAGATGCGCGCCGCCCATCAGGCCGCGCTCCAGCGTGAAAACGCTGCTTTTGCGCAGCCAGCGCGCTTCTTTGACGCGCACGTCCACCAGTACGCGCACGATGCCGCCTTCGCCCAGTTCTATGGCGACCACGCGGCCAATGGGAAAGCCCGAGAAGGTCATGTCCATGCCCACCACCACGCCGTCGGAGTCGTCAGCCGTGAGCACCAGGCGCTGCGTGTCCTCGAACGCGCCGCGCGCCCACATGAGGTAGAGCACCGCGCCTACAACCAGGGCCAGCATCAGCGCCAACAGCAGCATGGCGCGGCGGCGCAAGCGCCTGGCAAGCGCCGGGTCCATGCCCTCGCGCGCGTCGCGCTGCTGCTGGGCGGCGGTGGCTTGTTCGTCATCCATCATCCCGGCTCTCCCGCGCATTGCGCCGCCAGGCCCTGGCGGCAAACCGTGTTTCTTGAGCATCGCATCAGCAACAAACTCCAGTCAATAGTAATTGCCGATCAGCGAGAGGATTTCGATCAGCAGCAGCAGCACGAACATCTGTACCAGCCCCTGCAACTCCACACTGGTGCGGCTGGCCGCGCGGCGTGGCACGTTGCGCAGCGCGTTGGCCACTGGCAAAAGCGCCACCGTGGCGGCGAACATGAAGGTTTTCAGCCCGAAAATCATCGTCACTACGGGATTGAAGATGTTGCCCACGGCATGGCTGTAGCGCCCCACGGCCGACCAGACAAAGCCATGCACGGCAATGTAGGCCAGAACCAGCGACAGGGTACAACTGATGGCCGCCAGCAGCAGTACGGCGAACATGCCCGCCAGCACGCGCGGCAGCGCCTCTTGCGCCAGCGGCTCAATGCCCTGCGCGCGCAGCCGCGCAAAGCCACCGTCGCGCCGCAATTTGTAGAGCCAGGAGCCGCCCGGGATGGTGTACTCCACGGCAATGAACAGCGCCGCCGCCAGCGGCACCAGCTCCAGCACCAGCACGCGCACCACGGCGTCCAGCGAGTATTGCGACAGCCCGTAAGACAACGCGGTCACCACCACGATGCGAATCACCACCACATTGAACAGCGCCATCAGCACCGTAAAACCCGGCAGACCCGGGGCGCTGGCCAGATACATCTGCAGCAGCACAGCGCGGCGCCCTGATTGGTGCCAGCAGGCCGGTGAAAAGGCCAGCACCAGCAACTCGGCGCTGAAAACAACAATTTGCCACCAGCCACAAACCCAGCGCCAAACGCCGCGGCCCAACCCGGCCAGCCAGGCATTGAACGCCAAATCCGGCAGTGGCGATGGCGACGACCTGCGCTCTGTCATGACCCGGATCATAGCCAGAGCCGCCGTCCGGCAGGCCGTCGCCGGGTTTGCGCCCGGCGCAACCGGGGGGCGGTAAACTGCAAGCCGCACCCTGTTTTCACAACGTGCCCAACTCCCCGTCCAAAGGATCTTGCGATGCTCTACAAACTGCACGAAGCGCAACGCGCCATCATCGAATCCATGGCCGAAGTGGCCGACACCTTCTCCAAACTGCACGGCAACCCCCAGACCCTGCTGGGCAAAATGCCCATGGCGCAGCGCGTGGCTGCCGGTTACGCGCTGCTGCACCGGCTGGGCAAAGACTACGAAAAGCCAGAATTCGGCATCCACACCGTCACCCTGGACGGCGTTGAAGTGGCCATTGGCGAGCGCGTGGAAATGGAAAAACCATTTTGCCGCCTGCTGCGCTTCAAGCGGTTTTCCGACGATCCGCAAACGCTGGAAAAGCTCCAGCGCCATCCGGTCGCGCTCGTCGTGGCGCCGCTGTCGGGCCACTACGCCACCTTGCTGCGCGACACCGTCAAAACCATGCTGCCAGAGCACAAGGTCTACATCACCGACTGGACCAACGCTCGCCTGGTGCCGCTGTCTGCGGGCCAGTTCCACCTGCACGACTACGTGCACTACGTGCGCGAATTCATCGAACACCTGCAACAAAAATACGGCAACTGCCACGTCATCAGCGTCTGCCAGCCCACCGTTCCCGTGCTGGCGGCCATCTCGCTGATGGCCACGCGCGGCCAGAAAACGCCCCTGAGCATGACCATGATGGGCGGCCCCATAGACACGCGCCGCTCGCCCACCACCGTCAACAACCTGGCCACCGAACACAGCCTGGACTGGTTTGAGCGCAACCTCATCTTCAGCGTACCGCCCAAATACCCCGGCGCGGGCCGGCGCGTCTACCCCGGCTTTCTGCAACACACGGGCTTCATCGCCATGAACCCGCGCCGCCACGCCAAAAGCCACCACGACTACTTCCGGGACCTCATCCGGGGCGACGAATCCAGCGCCGAAACCCACCGCAAGTTCTACGACGAATACAACGCCGTGCTGGACATGGACGCCGATTTCTACCTCGAAACCATCCAGACCGTATTCCAGGACTGCGCCCTTCCCAAAGGCACGTGGGACGTGCTCTCACCCGAAGGCCAACCCGAGCGCGTGCGCCCGCAAGACATCAAAACCACCGCGCTGCTGACCATCGAGGGCGAGCTGGACGACATCTCCGGCTCGGGCCAGACCCGCGCCGCGCAAGAGCTGTGCAGCGGCATCCCCAAATCCATGCGCCAGGACTTTGAACTCAAGGGCGCGGGCCACTACGGCATCTTCAGCGGCAGACGCTGGCGCACCGTGGTGTACCCCGTCTTGCGCGACTTCATCGCCAAACACCAGCCACAACAAACGCCCGCCACCAGCGGCAGCGCCGCCAAACCACCGCGCGCCAGCAGTGCCAGCGCCTGAAACACCCCGCCACCACCACCGCACGATGGCGGCAGCGCCAGAACAAACCCTGAAGCAGCAAATTGAAAACGCGCTGCCGCAAACGCAATGCCAGCGTTGCGGCTACACCGACTGCGCCGCCTACGCGCAAGCCATTGCCAGCGGCGCGGCCGCCATCAACCAGTGTCCGCCCGGCGGCCAGCAAGGCGTGGCGCATCTGGCCGCCATCACCGGCCAGCCGCCAGCGCCACTCAACCCGCAAAACGGCCCCGAAAGCGTGCGCCAGGTGGCCTTCATAGACGAGGCCTGGTGCATTGGCTGCACCCTGTGCATCCAGGCTTGCCCCATGGGCTGCATTGTGGGCACGCACAAGCGCATGCACACCATCTGCGAAGCGCAATGCACCGGCTGCGCCCTGTGCCTGCCCGCCTGCCCGGTGGACTGCATCGCCCTGGAAAACGCCAGCGGCCAGCGCACCGGCTGGCAGGCATGGTCGGCTGCGCAAGCGCAGGCGGCGCGCCAGCGTTACGCCTTGACGCGCTGGCGACGCCGCCGCGAAGCCGAAGAACACGCGCAGCAGCTTCAGGCGCGCGCGCAAGAAAAACTGGCGCATCTGGCGCAAATGACCAAAGGCGCGCAGGGCGCTGAACTGGAGCGCAAGCGCGCCGTCATCGAAGCGGCGCTCCAGCGCGCCCGCGCCCGGCGGCGGGGCGCGCCCTCCTGACACCAGCGCCCAAAAAATCAGTGTCGCGGCAAAAGCGGCACCTTGACAACATCGGGCGGCGCTTGCGCCAGCCGCGCCCTTGTGCGAATGCTGTGCCCGGCGCAAATGTTCTTGTCCGGGCGGTTTATTCGGGTGTGGAAGGGTCGCCGTCATCGCCACCGGCCTGCAAGGCCTGTTGGGCCAGTTCTTCGTCGCTGAGGGGCCGGGCGCGGTTGATCTCTTCCAGCGCGGCCACTTGATCGAGCGGCACTTCGGGCGGCTCGGGCGGCACGCCCAGACCGGCCATGACCTCGGCGGCCAGCACTTCCATGGCGGTTTCCAGATTGCCCGGATGCGCCGCTGCTGCTGCCGCCCGGTCGGCATCGGGCGCTTGCGCAAAGTCGCGCTGCGGTGATGAAGGGAAAGGTGGTTTTTGCGTCATGGCGTTGTCTCCTGTTGTGAGCCGGAAAAAAGCTTAACCCAAAACGACGCGGGCCAGGCCAAAACCGCCCGCGCCGTCAAATGGCAGCGGCTGCTGCTGCGGTAGGCTTCAAGCGCCATCGTCGCCTTGCATCCATTGCTGGAGCAGCGCCTGCGCGGCCTGCAAGGCTTGCGCGTCGGCAAATTTTATGCCGAGTGTTTTCTGACGCCCAGCCGCGCCGTGCAGCAATTGAACTTGCTTTTTGGGCACGCCAAAAGCGCGGGCGGCCCAGTCGATCAAGGCGGCGTTGGCCTTGCCATCCACCGGCGGCGCGCCCAGCCGAACGCGCAAGGCGCTGCCGTGCGCGCCCGCCGCTTCGGTGTGCCTGGCGCCGGGCGTGGCATGCACGGACAGTTTGAGAAGATGGCTCATGATCCGGGG
>JAISNB010000231.1 GCA_031276435.1 Burkholderiaceae bacterium
GGTCTGGGCGGTTTGCCGTCAACGACCAGCAGCGCCGCGCCATCTTCGGCGCCTTGCGTGACCACGCCCAGCAAGCGCACGCGGCTGCCCAAGCCTTCTTGCGTCACAGCCGCCACCTGCGCGCTGGCGTTTGGCGCACCCAGCGCGTGCGCCACGGCCTGCACGGAAACGGCGGGCGCTTCGGCCAGCGGCGGCGCGGGCAAGAGCGCGGGTGTGTCGCCGCGGGCGTGCAAGACCCAGTACAGCGCGCTGCCAGCGGCCAGCGCCCACACCAGCAGGGTGATCCAGCCGGCTGCGTAGCGGAAAAAAGGTGCGCGCGCCATGGCTTAGTGCGCGGCGCTGTCAAGCCAATTGAACATGGGACGAATTATGATGGACGCCACTGCCTCCGTTTTTTTGCACCTTTCGCGCCTCATGAAACCCTTTGCTCCTGTTTTGCCGCTCCGCCGCGCCGGTTTTACCCTGATCGAGCTGATGGTGGTGCTGGTCATCATCGGCGTGCTTGGCGCGCTGATCGTGCCCAATGTGCTCAATCACGCCGACGATGCCCGCGCCACCGCCGCCCGCGCCGATGTGAACAACATCATGCAAGCGCTCAAGCTCTACAAACTGGACAACCTGCGCTATCCCACCGCCGAGCAAGGGCTGCAAGCACTGGTGGCGCGCCCCGCCGCGCCGCCAGTGCCCGCCAACTGGAAAAACTATCTGGAAAAACTGCCCAACGATCCCTGGGGCAATCCCTACCAGTACCTGAATCCGGGCATCCGGGGCGAGGTGGATGTGATGAGTTTTGCCGCCGACGGCAAGCAAGGCGGCGAAGGCAAGGATGCCGACATCGGCTCCTGGCAGTAACGCGCGGGAGCTGCGCTTGCAACTGCCGTCCCCGGCCACCCGCAGCCCGGCGCGCCATGCCGCCGCCAGCCATGTCGCGCGCGCCTGGCGCGGCGGCTTTACCCTGATCGAGCTGATGGTGGTCATTGCCATCATCGCCATCGGCTCGGCCATGGCCTCGCTGGCGCTGCGCGACTCCGCCCAAAACCAACTGGCACGCGAGGGCGAACGCCTGGCCGCGCTGCTGGAGACGGCGCGCGCCATCTCGCGCGCCAGCGGCGTGGCCGTGCAGTGGCGGCCCACGGCAGGCGGCTTCGCCTGGGACGGCTTGCCGCCCACGCAAACGCCCCTGCCCACGCACTGGCTTGATGCGGGCACCGCCGCCGTCGGCAACGCGCCCGTGCTGCTCGGGCCGGATCCGGTCATCGGCCCGCAAACCGTGCAATTGCGGCGCGCCGAAAGCGGCCCGCGCCTGGAGCTGCAAACCGACGGCCTGCGCCCTTTTGTGGCCAGCCTCGTGCCATGACAGCGCAACGCGCGCGCGCCGCCCGCCAGCGCGGCTTCACACTGGTGGAAGTGCTGGTCGCCCTGGGCATCACGGCCATCGCGCTGGCCGCTGGCATTCGGGCCACTGCTGCGCTTACCCACAATGCCCAGCGCCAGGGCCAGATCATGCTGGCGCAAATCTGCGCCGAAAACCAGCTCATTGCCCTGCGTCTGGCGCGCCAGCTTCCCGGCGTGGGCGATGGCGCCAGCGACTGCACGCAAGCGGGCCTGCCCATGCGGGTGCGCCAGCAAGTGCGCGCCACGCCCAACCCCAATTACCGGCGCGTGGCGGTTGCCGTCGACCACGACGGCGTGCACCTGCTCACCCTCACCGCCATTGTGGGACGCAACTGACATGCCGCGCCGCCGCCGCGCCATTCCAAACCGCCGCGCGCGCGCCTTCACGCTGGTGGAAGTGCTGGTCGCCCTGGGCATCATGGCCGTGATGGCGCTGATGACCTGGCGCGGCATCGACGGCATCACGCGCGCGCAAGAAGCCGCACGCCAGCACACCGACGGCGTGCTGGCCCTGCAAGCTGCGCTGGCGCAGTGGCGCGCCGATCTGGACGCCATGCTCCACTGGCCGCAGCAAACCGCCGCGGGCCAGGCCGCGTCCCTGCCCAACTCGCCCGCCGCCCGCCGCAGCCTGGACTGGAATGGCCGCGTGCTGCGCCTGACCCGCGCCACCATCGGTGGCGGCGCGGCATCCGGCCCCCTGCCCGACGGCGTGCGCGTGGTGGCCTGGACGCGCCGCAGCGCCAGCGGCCAGTGGCTGCGCTGGCAATCGCCCCCCCTCACCACACAAGCGGCCTGGCGCGCGGCCTGGGAAGAAGCCCTGCGCTGGGGACAATCAGACACGCAAACATCCGTCGCCACCGCCGCCGCCCCGCAAGCGCCCGCGCGCGCCGTGCTCATGGGCCAGGTGCTGGACTGGCAACTGCACTACTTTCGCAACAACGCCTGGAGCAACCCGCTGTCCAGCGCCGCTGGCAGCCGCGCCGAAAGCGCCAGCGGCAATCCGCAAGAGCGCGCCGCCGTCAACGCGGCAGTGCCCGACGGCATCCGCCTCATGCTCACTCTGCCGCCCGGATCGCCCGGCGGCAGCGGCACGCTCTCCGTAGACTGGGCACGCCCCACACTGGGAGGCGGCGCATAGCGCGTGCCAAAAAATGCGCCCGCCAGCAACGCGCCCAAAACCACTGCTGCCGCCGCGCGGCGGCAGCGGCAGCGCGCGCGCCCAGCCTGGCGCGGCCTTGCTGGCTGCCATGATCACCGTCGCCCTCATCGCCACCTTGGCCGCCGCGGCGCTGTGGCAACAATGGCGCGGCGTGGAAATCGAAGCGGCTGAACGCGCGCGTGCGCAAGCCGACTGGATTCTCACCGGCGCGCTCGACTGGGGCCGCCTGATTCTGGCGGGCGACGCCCGCAACTCCAGCACCGACCACCTGGGCGAACCCTGGGCCGTCCCGCTGGCCGAAGCGCGCCTGTCCACCTTCCTGGCCGCTGGCGAAAGCGGTGGCAACGCCGCCGACGCCGACGCCGATGCCGCGCCCGACCTCGACGCCTTCCTCTCGGGCCAGGTCACCGACCTGCAATCGCGCCTGAACCTGATGAACCTGGCCCTTGGCTCCGCCCAGGATCAACTGCTGGCAATCACCATATTCACGCGCCTGTTCGAACTGCTCAACCTGCCCGCCAGCGAACTGGGCGCCTTGCAGCGCGGCCTGCTGGCCGCGCGCCAGGCCATGGCAGGCGACAGCGCGGCAGCGGGCGGCGGCAACAGTGACGGCAACGCCGCCATCTTGCCGCAACGCTTCGAGCAACTCACTTGGCTTGGCCTGTCGCGTGAAACGCTTGCCACACTGGCGCCACACGCCACCCTGCTGCCCGATGCGGGCATCACGCCGCTCAACCTCAACACCGCCAGCGCCGAAGCCATCTACGCCGCCCTGCCCGGAATCGATCTGGCCAAGGCGCGCCAATTGGTCAGCCTGCGCCAGCAGGCGCACTTTCGCAGCGCTGCCGACGCGTTGGGCCGCATAGGCGCCGCCAGCAGCGCCAACGCCTGGGTGGGCGTGCGCTCCAACTACTTTGAAATCCAGGGCCGCCTGCGGCTCGATAACCTGACACTGCAAGAAGTGGCCGTCGTGCGCCGTGGCCGCACATCCAGCGGCCAAACCGTCACCCCGCTGTGGCGCGTGCGCACCCCGCTGACAGCGCCATAAACCCCAGGGCAAACGCAAAGCAAACACGCCCACGGCGGCCAGTCCTGCGTCGAACCTGTCCAGCGCACTTCCGGCCTGGCAAACACCACACCCACAACGGTCGCCCCGTTGCCGCAAACGTCAGCGTCCCGGACGCGCACTCAACCCGCGCCCTCCGCGCGCTTTGCTACCATGAACCCCGCGTGTTTTTCCATGGACGCGCGCCGCCGCCCTGCCCAACCACCGCAAAAACCGGATCATCCCGATGGCCTTGTTCACTGACCTCAACGCGCGCCGCGTAGGCCGCTACCTGGGCCAGGCCGCCCGCATGATGGTGGGCATGCCCGACTACGGCACCTACGTGGCGCACATGCAAAAAAACCACCCCGGCCAACCCTTCATGGACTACGAAACCTTCTGCAAGGAACGCATCAACGCGCGCTATGG
>JAISNB010000111.1 GCA_031276435.1 Burkholderiaceae bacterium
CCTCTGACATTCACAGTTACAACTTCAGTGTTGTATGCTTTTGTTCCGCCACAAAAAATCAATCTGGAAGACAGACTGTTGCAGAATGCAAAGGAGCGGCAAAGAAATTTGCGCGAAAAGTTGAATCTGGTAAATTAAGCTGGATTCATGGCGATGCCGGACGCCTGATGATCAGGTGATACGTAATACGTAAACCTTTCCAAGCTGAATGATGCCGATCAAAGGACTTCGACCATGGGATTGACCAAAGAATTTTTCCGCAAACTTTTCATAATGGACATAAAACTGTGTATTGCCAATTTTTTATGGTCATTATTATTCCTTGGGGCTGTCGCTTTTTTGGACATGAAGCGATGGGAAATCGTATTGGAAGCAGCTTACGTACTAGGATTGATTGTCATGATCATCTATTATCATGCCCGGAGCTTTCGGGAGGAAATGGTTGATTCATTCAAGTGTGCTTTTGCTTTGCTGTTTTTGATGCTGACAAATTTGTTGCTATTGCTGTTTCTTTTTTTGATCACACTTTTTATTGTTGCTGCAATATATGGTGCACTTTTACCAGGCTTTTAGCTTATGTACATTGGTAACTTTCTGCTTGGACAATGTGCTTTAAAAGAATCGTCATTGCGAGCGCGAGCCGAAGGCGTAGCGGGAAGCAATCCGTGGGTCGTATGGATTGCCACGGGGCTTCGCCCCTCGCAATGACGGATTGAGCACAAAACATAGCGTTTAAACACAGCATGAAACGCCCTTTGGTGACTGCCCAGACAATGCGCCCGCGCACGGCCAAGCGCGGCGGCGGCATTGAGTTGTACAACCGGGGGAGTAGCTCCCAGCCCAATCCGAAATCTTGCGAGAACTGATATGCAAAGCCTGAATCTGCGTCAAATCATCCTGATTGGACTGTTTGCAATGAATGCATTGGTATTCTTTTTTCTTTACTATATCATTTATCCAGACAAGGTGAAAAACAACAGCAGAGAATCAGTATTTGTGATAATTGGATCAATTGTTATGGTGGTTTTGATGATCTTGGGCATGCTGTTTTTCCCGGGGAGGCAATGATTATTCAGAATTGATGTGACAGATCGCAGGAAATCAAGCAATGAAATCCAACAAGACTTTTCTTATCTTCTGTGTGATAATCATGTCGACCATCATGCACATAACTTTCACTGCCCTTGTGTATTTTGACTTTGATTTACCCGGCGATGTGGTTCCCGAGGTTTATGCCAGCGCATCCGAGGCACAGAAGTTTGCGCGCGAAGCAGTGCCAGAGTTTTTGCCAGAATCCGCGACACAGATCGTTGTGACGCAGAGCTTTGGCGCCACCACCAACCGTGTGGTCACCGAGTTCAGCTATTCAGAGGATTTTACGGGATTTCTGGAGGCACAAAAAACAGGCGATGTGCTTGAAATCACATCCATTCCAGCGCCCAAAGGAAGCAATATCGATATGTCACGCATGGATTACCTGGCTTACATTCAATGCACGGATGCAGAAAGAGAGAACAGCAAAGGATCGCTGATTGCCAACACGGTACAAAAACGCGCCATGTTTGTATTCCCGGCGCTTGACAGCCAAGCCTGCACCATGCCATGAAAGGTTTTATGACAATGTTTGTCAATGCGGCGGCCAATGCACATATCAAAATGAAAAAGATATTTGTTTTCATTGTCAAATCTTTTGTGGCTGTTTTTCTGTTCCTGTGTATTGGGTTCGCCATGATATTTGCAGTGTATTGGTCGCAGGAAAAGAAAGCCAAAGACCTGTGCCAGGAAGTAATTGTCGGAAAATATTTTGATAAATCCATTTTTGGCAAAAAGAAACCTATAGTCAGGAATGAGAATGAGTATATTGTTTACAAGTATATATTTGCTTCGAGTCCAGAAAGTATGTCGACTTGCAAAATCATACTGGATGGCAACAACATCGTGAAACAAACTTTTCTGGAGCGCGATTGAATCGTCAAAATCAGAAATCTGATATGGGGCTTTTCTTCAGGTTCCTCATCATGGATGCCGCACTGTGGATCGTCAATTTTTTATTGGCGCTGCTGCTCTTTGGATTGGCCGCTTTTTTGGGCGACCAGAGTCTGGATGTGATGGAAGTGATTTACGTGCTAATCACGATTGCCATGACCATTTATTGTCACGTTCAGAACTTTTTGAAGAAGAACTCTGGTTCATTCCAAAGTGCCTTGGCTTTGGTATCCCTGTCGCTTGTGAACATGTGGCTGTTGGTGTCCATTTTTTTTATTAATTTTCTGATCGTGTCAGGAATATATGCAAGGTATTTGCCAGGCCTCATATGAAAAGTAAATCAATATCAAAATAGTATATGACACAAAAGTTCATTGCCGAACGCAAGCTGATTTGCGAGGATAGATCAACAGGAGTCCGCAAGCCTGCGGTGGTCCGGATTGGCGAACCGTACTGGGCGCCTGGCGATCCATTTGCTTCATGCCCAGTCGAGTATTTGGGCTTGCCAGACAGGTTCGCCACGACCGTTTTTGGCATTGACACCCTGCATGCCTTGCAAGCAGCTTCAGGTTTTAGTTGCGTTGAATCCTTGCTTCGACTCGCCAACCGCGAATACCGGATTCTCTGGGAATCGGGTGAGCCATATTTTAATGACGATCAGGAGCCGCCGCCTGAAAAGAAAGATGAAAGTGGCGCGGAAACGGCAAAAAACTTCGTTGCTGAACGCAAGCTGATTTGCGAGGAAATAGCAACAGGAATCCGAAAGCCGGTGATAATGCGAATCGGCTTGCCGTATTGGACACCTGGCGATCCATTTGCTTCATGCCCAGTTGAGTACTTTGGTTTGTTTGATGAATTTACTGACGTAAAGGGCATGGATACGCTTCAGGCATTGCAGGAGGCTGCAAATATTGATGAGCTGCTTCAAGGTCTTGGTCACAAATACCGATTCTTCTATGAATCGGGTGAACCATACTTTAAAGAAGACAGAAAACGGGAAGGAAATTCGTAATGAAGTACCTGTAAGTTGACTGGAATGATTCCAACAGGAGAAGATCATCACGCATGAATTTACTGACCATGGAGAAGAGAAAAAAGCCATTTTATGGTTCAAAAGATCGGCAGCGTGAGGCGATTTGGATGTCTGAAAAGCCATTTTATTATTGAATTCAGGAGAATATAAACCTGAAGGGTTTGATAAAGTGGCTTGTGAAAATTATTGAGTGCAAAGTATGGAGTGTTTGTAACCCGAATCAAGCGAACACAGTATGAAGTGCTCTTTGGTGACTGCTGCCCGAACAATGCGCCCGACATGGCTGCCGTGTGCGGCGGCGTTGATCTGCACAACCAGCGACGGGCGCGGCTACCCAGTTGCCTGGCAAGCATGGCCCAACCGTTTTTAAAAACAGCGATTCGGGATATGTCAAAAAGAGCCTTCTGACTCTTTGTGAAATTTTATTTTGCGTTGTAAGTGACTCTTACTCTTACAAGCATCTGTTTGCCTGGCAAATAGGTATTTTGATTGTCCATATCAAGATTTTCCGTGTAAATATCATGAGCCTCGCCCAGGGTGCGGTTCGATTGTTCTGCTATTTTTTGCGCGCTGGCTTTGGCTTTGGCAAAGGCCTCCTCTATCAATTGATTTTGCTCATTGGATGTGTCATAAAAATATTTTGAGTAGAATTCGCTCTTATGCTGGTATTTGAGTGTAACTCCGAGCGCATACAGCCCGGATAGTTTGTCCTGGGCTTTTCTGACAGATTTTATGTCGGCAGATTGTATGGTTACGCTTTGTTCCGCGATAAAATCTTTGCCTTTGGTGTTTGTGTCGTACTGGTCGCTGCCATTTTTCGTGTTTATCAATTGCAGATCTCCGAAAACCATATCGCTTTCGGATACTCCGGCACCCATGAAAAACTGTTTCAAAGCCTCTTTGTCCTTCTCATTTTTGCTCAAAACGTCGCTTATGCTGTTGCCTGAACTTGTGATCTCGATGGACCATAAAATGCCGCTTGCCGCGACTATTTTGCTCGCAAAACCTTCTGCAGTTATGGTGCCATCGTGATTTGTGGAATCTGGCTGGAATTCCAATCCGCTTTTGATGCCAAGACCAAGGGCATAAAGTCCGATTACGAAAAACACTCCAATTATGAATGCCGTGCTTCTTTGCATGTTGCCTCCTTAAGAAATTTCCAGAATAAAAAACGAAGTTGATATTGTATTGCAATAATTACCGCCCCGCCGGGCGCGAAGGCACTATCGACTTGCAACGGCGACAGTCCATGGATCGGCAGGGGCGGGCGTGATGGTTGAGTGTCAGGCCGCTTCGGCGATGAGTTCGATTTCCACGCAGGCGCCCATGGGGATTTGCGCGACGCCAAAGGCGCTGCGGGCGTGGGGACCTTTGGTGGGGCCAAAGACCTGGGCCAGCAGTTCCGAGCAGCCGTTGGCGACGAGGTGGTGGTCGGTAAAGCCGGGCGTGGAGTTGACCAGGCAGGTCAGTTTGACGATGCGTTGCACGCGGCTCAAGTCGCCCACGGCGGCTTTGAGGGTGCCCATGAGGTCGATGGCGACGGCGCGGGCGGCGGCCTGGCCGTCGTGGACGGTCAATTCCCTGCCAAGTTGTCCGGCCCAGGGCTGGCCGTTTTTGCGGGCGATGTGGCCCGAGAGGAAGATATGGTTGCCGGTTTGCACAAAGGGCACGTAGGCGGCGGCGGGGACGGCAACGGGCGGCAGCGCGATGCCAAGTTTTTGCAATTGGGCTTCGGGTGTCATGTGCTCAAGGGGGTGCCGCGCTGCCCGCGGCGGGGTTGGGGTGGATGGGCGGGCAGTCGGCCAGCCGACTGGCTTGAACGGGTTCCACTGTAACACCGACTTGCAGGCAGTGTTCCGCGGCGCCGGTGATGACGCCGCGCATGGGCGAGATGTCGGCGTAGTCGCGGCCGATGGCCAAGCGGATGTAGTCGGCGCCCGGGGTGTTCCAGCCGTCGCGGTTGTTGGTGGGGTCCAGGTCGTACCAGCCGTTGCCGTTTTGCTGGGCGGCCAGGTCGGGCAGGAAGATGGAGACCCAGGCGTGCGATGCGTCGCTGCCGATCAGGCGCGGCTGGCCGGGCGGCGGTTTGGTGAGCAGGTAGCCGCTGACGTAGCGCGCGGCCAGTCCGAGCGAGCGCAGGCACGAGAGCATGACGTGGGCAAAGTCCTGGCAGACGCCCTGGCGCTGCTCCAGCGCCGTGGTGGCGGGGGTGTTGATTTGGGTGCTGGCGGCGGTGTAGGTGAATTCGGTGTGGATGCGTTGCATCAGGCTGCGCGCGGCGCCCAGCAGCGGCGCGCCCGGGGCGAATGAGGGGCGGGCGTAGTCGATGAAGGCCTGGCGCGGGTGCACGTGGATCGATGGGAATACGAATTGCGTGGCCATCTGGTAGGGCGCGCGGGCGCGGTAGATGAGCTGCTCGCGGGCGTTTTCCCAGCCGATGGTGCTGTGCGCGGGGGCGGGTTCCGCGGTGTCGAGCAAGGTGCTTGCGCGCACTTGCAGGCTGGCGTGCGGGCGGTCGATTTCCAGTATGGCGAGGTGGTTGCCGTAGACATCTTGCAGGCCGGAGCAGGTGGCCGGTTGCGGGCTGATTTGCAGCGCGAAGTCCAGCACCCGCTGGCGCGCTGTGTCAACGGGTTGCAGGTGCAGGATGTGCTGCGCTACGTCAACCGATGGCCGGTAGTCGTAGCGGGTGTCGTGGGTGACGCGCAGGCGCATGGGGGTGTCAGGCTCCCACGCTGCGGCGGGCGTCGCCCGTGTGGCGAAAGTGGCGCAGGCCGATTTCGTCGGACAGCGCGGCGCTTTCGTCCAGGCAGTGCGCGAGCAGTGCTTGCAGGCGGTAAAAGTCGCCCGTGGTACTGTCGATCGCGCAGAGGGTTTGCAGCGTTTGCCGCGCCGGGTTTTGCAGGCGCCGGGAGAGGTCGGGCAGGTTGGCCGATTCGCGGCTGTGCAGTTGCGCCAGCCGCTCGTTGAGTGTTTGCGCCACCGATCCGAGCGAGCGCGGGTTTTCCAGGTTGAGTACCACGTGTTCGATGAGCGCGGCAATGTCGCGGCTGCGCTGGTAGCGGGCGTGGTAGGAGATGCTGGCGTCGAACAGGTTGAGCACCACGCCAAAGCCCGCGGCGTCGTGGACGGCGTTGGTGTAGAAGCCGCGCGAGAGGGCGTTGGCCAGAAAGCCCAGGCGTTCGATTTTGCGGCCCGCGCTCATGAGGCGCCAGCCGTCGTCGCGCCACATGCGGTCGTATTGCGCGCCGGTGATGGCGGCCAGGTTTTTGCTCAACTGTTCCAGCGCGCGCACGGCATCGGCACTGGCGGCAGCGCCTGTGTCCGCGTGGCGGGCCAGGGGCGCGGCGGCGGCCAGGAAGTGGTCTTCGGCGGCTTTGATGAAGTTCCAGTGCTCGGGCGAGAGGCGCTCGCGCAGGGCGCTGCCCGCGTGGCGCAGCGCGCGCAGGTTAAAGCCCACGCTGGGCGCGGTGGCGGCGGCGCCGTCGTCCAGGCGGCACAGGTTGGCAATGAGCAGGCGCTCGAATTGGCCGCGCTGCGGCGTGGCGGTGCCCGGGGCGGCCAGGCCGGTGGATTCGGCCATCTGGCCAAGCCAGGTCAGCATGGCCCAGGACGGTTCTTCTTCGCCGTGCAAGGCTTGCAGCGTGATGCGCGCCAGTTGCGCGGCGTTTTCGGCGCGCTCGCAGTAGCGGCCAAGCCAGAACAGGTTTTCGGCGGCCCGGCTGGTGACCAGGCGCGTGCGTTGCGGGGCGATGGGCGCGGCGGTATGGGCGGCATGGGCGCTCAGCAGCGGCGCGAGCGCGCTGTGTTCGGTGGCGGTGGCGTCGCTGGCGCTTTCTTCGCCCAATACCCAGCAGTCGGCGCTGGAGCCGCCTTGCTGCATGCTGGCCAGGCCTGCTTCGGCGCCAGCCAGGCGCGTCATGCCGCCGGGCAGCACTTGCCAGGCGTCAACGCCGTTGGAGAGCGCGAATACCCGCAATATGGCGGCGCGCGGCGCAATGGCGGGCGGCGTGGCCTGCGCGTTCCAGGTGGGCAGGTGCGAGGCGGGCAAAAAGGCCTGCACCGTGTGTTCGTCGGGGTTGCGCCGGATGCGCTCGGCCCAGTCGGCCAGTTGCGCCGCGTCAAGGTAGGGGCCGACGCCAGCGTTGAAGGTGCCGCGCGAGAGCGACCAGGGGTAGGTCGGTTTGATGACGCACTGGCCCAGGCGGGGCAGCGCGTCGGCCATGGCCGCTGGCTCGCCGCACCACCAGGTGTGCAGCGCGGGCAGCAGCAGCTCTTCGCCCAGCAGGGCTTGCGCCACGGCGGGCAGAAAGCCCAGCAGCGCGCTGGATTCCAGAAAGCCCGCGCCGGGCTGGTTGGCGACCAGCACGTGGCCCGCGCGAATGGCTTGCAGCAGGCCGGGCACGCCAAGGCGCGAGTCGGCGCGCATTTCCAGCGGGTCGACAAACGAGTCGTCCACCCGCTTGATGAGGGCGTGCACGCGGTGCAGCCCGTGCAGGGTTTTCAGATAGAGCTTTTCGCCGCGCACGGTGAGGTCGCTGCCTTCTACCAGTGTGACGCCCAGGTAGCGCGCGAGGTAGGCGTGCTCGAAATAGGTTTCGTTGCGCGGGCCAGGCGTGAGCAGCGCGATGTGCGCATCGCCGTCGTCGCACGGGGCCATGGCCTTGAGGCTGTCGATGAGGGCGCGGTAGGCATCGCCCAGTCGGCGCACGCGCATGCGCTCGAAGGCGCCGGGAAATTGGGCCGGGACGGCTTGCCGGTTGCCCAGCAGGTAGCCCAGGCCCGAGGGCGCTTGCGTGCGCTGCGAGACGACCCACCAGTTGCCCGTGGCGTCGCGCGCGAGGTCGAAGGCGACGATGTGCAGGTGGGTGCCGCCGGGCGGGCAAACGCCATGCATGGGGTGCAGGTAGTCGGGATGGCCTTGCACCAGGGCGGGCGCGATCAGGCCCTGCCTGAGCAGGCGCTGCGGGCCGTAGATGTCCAGCAAGACGGCGTTGAGCAGGCGCACGCGTTGCAGGATGCCGCGCTCGATGTACCGCCAGTCTTGCGCGTCGATGAGCAGCGGAAACAGATCGACCGGCCAGGGGCGCGGCGGTGGCTGTTGCGCGTCGTCGGCGTGGACGTTGTAGGTCACGCCGCTGTCGTGGATGTGTCGCCTCAGGCGGGCCTGCCGCTCGCCCAGTGTGCGCAGCGCCTGCGCGTCGAGGCTGGAGAAAAAGCGCGCCCAGTGCGGCGCCAGTTGCGCGCCACTGCCCTGGACATGCCCGAGCGCCTCAGCGGCTGGCGGCCATGCGTGGCCGAAGAGTTCGTCAAAATGCCCCGCGGGCGCGTGCGCAAGCTGCGCGGCCAGATCGGGCGCAGCAGTGGGGGCCGTGCCTTGCACCACCAAGCGGTTCATGCGCGCATTGTGCCGCAAGCATGCGCGCACGCGCCGCCCTCGCGACTGGGCGTTCATGAAGTTGAACCCGGCACAACCCGATTCGCCCAAACGGCGCGTGCACCACCACCACCAGAAGCAGCGTAAGCGGCAGGCCAGGTGCAAATTTGGGCAGGGCGCAAAGCACCTGCTCTTTAGTTCGTTATAACGTACAATGCGCGGATGTTCGAGATCAAGCGCTACGTCACGGATGACGGCCACGACGTGTTTACGCAGTGGCTGGTGAAGTTGAAAGACAGCAAGGCACGAATTGCCATCGACCGGCGCATCGTGCGTGTGGAACTTGGCAACTTCGGTGATCACAAGCTTTGCCGTGATGGTGTTTGGGAGCTGCGCATCGATGTTGGGCCAGGCTACCGCGTGTACTACGCGCAGGCTGGAAAGGTTCTGGTGCTGCTGCTGTGCGGCGGCACCAAGCGCACGCAAAGCGCCGACATCGATGCCGCCGTGGGTTACTGGAAAGCCTGGCAGCGCAACAACCTGGGACAGGAGCAAAAGAAATGAACGATCGACCCAATGATGAAGCCATGGCGGAAGTTTTCCGCAACGATCAGGCTTACGCTGTGGAACTGCTCAACAGCATTCTTGAAGACGGCGATCAGGGCGAGTTGCTGATTGCTTTGCGTCAAATGAGCAAAGCATTTGGCGGCATGGGCAAGATTGCCGAGCAGACGCAAAACAGCCGTCCGCACCTTTATACGGTGCTCTCCGAGCGGGGCAATCCTGAACTTCGCAACTTCACGGCCATTCTTGCGGCGATGGGCCTTCGGTTGACCGTTCAGCCGATCGGGAAATCCGCGCCGCGCCGTCGTCCATCTGCGCGTGGGCGGACCAGCGCGGTGGCTTGACCACGCATGGCGCGGCGTTGCGGGAAAAAGCGCGCCAGCATGCCGGGCGTGAAAACCGCGAGCGGCTGCCGCTCGCGCCAGCGCCCCAAACCTTGGTGTGGCTTTCCTTGTGGCTGGAACCTGTCCGGGCGGTATCGAATGGTTTTTTGCGATCGGGCTTGTCCCTGAAATGAACCAGAACACCGCCGCTGTCGCTGCCACCACCAACGCTTTGCCCGCCGCGCCGCCCGCCGATGCGCCGCGCTGGCGCGGGCGTGCCCTGGTGGCAGTGTTGCTTGGTGTGATTGCGGGCAATGCCGCGCAGGTGATGCAGCCCGCGCTTTGGTCCGGCGCTTTTTACTGGCTGCTGCTGGGTTTGGGCGTGGCGGGCGCTTGGCTGGCCGTGGCCTCGGCGCGCAAGCTGGCGGCCCGGTGGCCCGGTGGCTGGGCGGCTGCCGGGTTGTGGCTGCTGGCCGCTGCGGCGCTGGCGTTTGCTGGCGCTGGGTTGCGCGCGGCGGCGTATCTGCAAGAGGCGCTGGATCCGGCGCTCGAAGGCGTGAATCTGGAACTGACGGGCGTGGTCATGTCCATGCCGCAGGTGGGCGAGGCGGGCCAGCATTTTCGCTTTGCCGCGGAACGCGCCGAGCACGCGGGCGCGCCGGTGCGCGTGCCCGCGCGGTTGCTGCTGACGTGGTACACACCGCGCGCGGGCCAGGCATCTGGCGGCAGCGACGGCAGCGCGGCGGCGCCCGCGCCGCTGCGGGCCGGGGATCGCTGGCGCATCACGGTGCGCCTGAAAGCGCCGCACGGCAACCTCAACCCGCACGGTTTTGACTACGAGCTTTGGCTGTGGGAGCAAGGCATCGGCGCGACGGGCTACGTGCGCACGGGCAAGGGGGAGGCGCCGCCCGAGCGCCTGCACGCCAGCGGCCAGGCGCGCATCGAGCAATGGCGGCAAACCGTGCGCGAGCGTTTGTTCGATGGCGTGCGGGCCTCGCCATGGGCGCCGCAACAGGCCGGACGCATCGCGGGCATTCTGGCCGCGCTGGCGGTGGGCGATCAGCGCGCCATCGAGCGCGCCGACTGGAACACCTTCCGCGTGACGGGCGTGGCGCATTTGATGGCCATCTCCGGGTTGCACATCACCTTGTTTTCCTGGCTGGCGGTTGGCGCGCTTGGCAGCCTGTGGCGGCGCAGTGCGGCCTGGGGCTGGCGTTGGTGCCTGCGCACTCCCGCGCCCGTGGCCGCGCGTTTGGGCGGCCTGCTGCTGGCCTGGGCCTATGCCGTATTCAGCGGCTGGGGCGTACCGGCGCAGCGCACGACGCTGATGCTGGCCGTATTCAACGCACTGGCCTTGAGCGGATTGCGCTGGCCTGGCTGGCTCAACTGGCTGGCGGTCTGTGCGGTGGTGTTGCTGGCCGATCCCTGGGCACTGACGCAGGCGGGCTTTTGGCTCAGCTTCGTGGCGGTGGGGATTTTGTTCGCGGCCAACCCCTTGGATGCGCGCGCCGTCGCTGGTGGCGGCGCAAAGGCGCGCCTGGCGCGTTTTCTGCGCGAGCAGGCCACCGTAACACTGGCGCTGGCCCCGTTGACGCTGCTGCTGTTCGGGCAAGTGTCGCTGGTCAGCCTGCTGGCCAACTGCGTGGCCATTCCGTGGATCACGCTGGTGGTCACGCCGCTGGCGCTGGCGGGCGCGTTGCTGCCAGGGCTGTGGCTGCTGGCGGCCTGGATTTTGACGCCGCTGCTGGCGTGGCTGGACTGGCTGGCCGCGTGGCCTTGGGCCAGCGTGCAATTGCCCGCGGCACCATTGGTTTTGGCCGTCGCAGCCGTGGCGGGCGCTCTGGTGCTGGTGCAACGCTGGCCCTGGGCGCTGCGTCTGGCTGGCCTGCCGTTGATGCTGCCAGCGCTGCTGTGGCAGGCACCCCGTCCGGCACATGGGCAATTCGATCTGCTGGCCGCTGATGTGGGGCAAGGCAGCGCGGTACTGGTGCGCACCGCCGGACACAGCCTGCTGTTTGACGCCGGGCCGCGCTTTGGCACGCAAAGCGACGCGGGCCAGCGCGTGCTGACGCCCCTGCTTGGCGCGTTGGGTGAACGGCCCGACCGCGTGGTGCTGAGCCACCGCGACAGTGACCACGCGGGCGGCGCGGCGGCTGTACTGGCGCAATCGCCCCGGACTTTGCTGATGGCCTCGTTCCAGCCCGATGCCATACCCGCGCTGGGCCACGTGACGCGCTGCGTGGCCGGGCAAAACTGGGATTGGGACGGCGTGCGCTTTACCATGCTGCACCCAAGCGAGCCGTTTGACGAGCGGCCTTCCAGAACCAACGCGCAAAGCTGCGTGCTGCACGTGCGCGGTGCGGGTGGCGGCGACGGCGCGGCGGCCTTGCTCACCGGCGACATCGAGGCAGTGCAAGAGCGCGCGCTGGCCGCCCAATACCCGGGCGCGCTGCGCGCCGACGTGCTGATGGCACCGCACCACGGTAGCAAAACCTCGTCGTCCGATGCGCTGCTGCAAGCCGTGCGCCCGCACTGGGTGCTGGTACAGGCCGGTTACCGCAACCGCTTCGGGCACCCGGCGCCGCAAGTGCTGGCGCGCTACGCGCTCCATCAAATTCAGGTGGCCGACTCGCCCCACTGCGGTGCCATGCACTGGCACAGTGCCAGAGCCGATCAGGTGCAGTGCGAAAGACAAACAC
>JAISNB010000157.1 GCA_031276435.1 Burkholderiaceae bacterium
GCGCGGCCCCACAGGGTGGCCTGGCTGCCGGGACCGCTTTGCGGCAGGCCGGTCAGGTCCACGGCGAGCATGTCCATGCTGACACGGCCAAGGGTGCGGGTGCGCTGGCCGTCAACGAGTACGGGAGTGCCGGTGGGCGCGAGGCGCGGGTAGCCGTCGGCATAGCCGCAGGCGACGATGCCCACGCGCGTGCTCGCCCCAGCCTGAAAGCACAGGCCGTAGCCCACGCCTTCTCCGGCCGCGAGGGTTTGTACGGCCAGGATGCGCGCGCTGAGGGTTTGCGCCGGTTGCAGCTTCCAGTGGTTGGCGTTGTGCCAAGGGTGGTCGGGCGCGCTGCCATAGGTGGCGATGCCGGGGCGCACCCAGTCGGCGCGCACCTGGGCCATGTGCCCAAAGCGCAGCAGCGCGGCGCTGTTGGCTACGCTGCGCTCGCCGGGCAGAGCGGCGGTGGCGGTGTCAAAGACGGCCATTTGGCGCGCGATGCCAGCTTCGCCATCGGCGCTGGCAAAGTGGGTCATGTGACCGATTTCCTGTATTTGCGGCAGCGCCGACAGGCGCGCGAAGGCGGCGCGGTAACGCTCAGGGGCAAAGCCGAGCCGGTTCATGCCGGAGTTGAGTTTGAGCCATACGCGGTGGCTCTGGTGCGTTTTGTGCGCGGCCAGCCAGTCGATTTGGGCGTCGCAGTGGACGGCGTGCCAGAGAGTCAGGCGCGAGCACAGTTCCAGATCGCGCGGCTCGAATGCGCCTTCGAGCAGCAGGATTGGCCCGCGCCAGCCAAGGGCGCGGATGCGCTGGGCTTCTTGCAGGTCGAGTACGGCAAAGCCGTCGGCGGCGCGCAGGCCTTCGTAGGCGCGCTCGATGCCGTGGCCGTAGGCGTTGGCTTTGGCGACGGCCCAGATTTGCGCGTCTTGCGCGGCGCAGCGCAGCCGCTGGATGTTGTGGCGCAAGGCGGCGGTGTGGATGGTGGCAAGGATTGGGCGCGGCATGGCCTGATGACAAAGTGCAAAATAGGCGGGGTTATTGAATTTTGCACTCTGTGCGCGGGGCGGCTCTCAAAGGTTCGGGTTTTGTTTTGGGCGCGCCGCAATTTGAAGACAAGGTTGTTTTTTTGCTCACGATCCGGGCGGCGCACAGCCGCCGCCACCATCACAGTTCATGAAGCGCGGCTTTTACACGATCATGGCCGCGCAGTTTTTCAGCTCGCTGGCCGATAACGCGCTGTTTGTCGCCGCCGTGGAGTTGCTGCGCATGGATGGGGCGCAAGAGTGGCAGCGCGCGGCACTGGTGCCCATGTTTGCGCTGTTTTACGTGGTTCTGGCGCCGTGGGTGGGGGCGTTTGCCGATTCGCAGCCCAAGGGATCGGTCATGTTCTACAGCAACGCTTTCAAGATTTTTGGCTGTTTGCTCATGCTCTTTGGCGGTCATCCCCTGCTGGCCTATGGCGTGGTGGGGTTGGGCGCGGCGGCGTATTCGCCCGCCAAGTACGGCATTTTGACCGAGTTGCTGGCGCCGCCGCAGTTGGTCAAGGCCAATGGCTGGATCGAGGGCTTGACCATCACTTCCGTCATTTTGGGCGTGCTGCTGGGCGGGCAACTGGTGGGGCCGTATGTGTCGACGCTGCTGCTGGCCTTTGATTTGCCGCTGCTGGAGACGGGCATCGATACGCCGCCCGAGGCGGCCATTGTGGCGTTGATTGGCGTGTACGCGCTGGCCGCATGGTTCAATTTGCGCATTCCGGCCACGGGGGTTGCCTTGCATCCCATGCCGCGCAACAAGCTAGCGCTGCTGCCGGATTTCTGGCGCTGCAATACGGGGCTGTGGGACGACAAGCTCGGGCAGATTTCGCTGGCGACGACGACGCTGTTCTGGGGCGTGGCGGGCAATATGCGCTATATCGTGCTGGCCTGGGCGGCGGCTGCGCTGGGCTATAGCACGACGCAGGCGGTCTCTCTGGTGGGCGTGGTGGCGCTCGGCACGGCTGTGGGGGCGGTGGTGGCGTCGATTCGCGTGCGGCTGCACCGCGCCACCACGGTGATGCCGCACAGCGTGCTCATGGGCGCGCTGGTGGTGGCGCTGGCGTTTGTGGATCAGCTCTGGCTGGCTTTGCCGCTGCTGATTGGCCTGGGGACATTGGGCGGCTACATTGTGGTGCCCATGAACGCGCTGCTGCAACACCGCGGCCACAGCCTGATGGGGGCGGGGCGCTCGATCGCGGTGCAAAATTTCAACGAGCAGGCCTGCATTCTGGGTTTGGGCGCGCTTTATACGGCGCTGACCGTCATCGGCCTGCCCGCGCTGACGGCCACGGCGCTGTTCGGGCTGGCAGTGATCGCGGTCATGCTGCTGATCTGGGCTTGGTACCGGCACAACCTGCGCGCGCACGCCTCAGAAATCCGGCAGCTTTTCCGGCAGGCCCTCTCCGGGCGCCATCCACCGCCCAAGTGAAGCGCGCCACCACCGCCACAGCTTCCGCACTGGCCGCGCTGGCGCTGCTGCTCAATGCCACGGTGTGGGGCTTGTCCTGGGTGCCGTTCAAGGCGCTGGGCACGCTGGGCCTGCATCCGCTTTGGAGCACCGCCTTGTTCCACGCGCTGGCGCTGCCCGTGTTGATGGTGTGGCGGCCCGCCGCGCTGCGCGTCGCGCTCAAGGATTCCGGCCTGTGGCTGCTGGCGGCCACGGCGGGTCTGACCAATGTGCTTTTCAATTGGGCCGTGACCACAGGCGATGTGGTGCGCGTGGTGTTGCTGTTTTACCTGCTGCCGGTGTGGTCGGTGGGCTTTGCCTGGTGGCTGTTGGGCGAGCGCCCTTCGGCTGCCGCCGTGCTGCGGCTTGCCATGGCTTTGGCTGGCGTGGCGCTGGTGTTGCGCGCGCCGGATTCGCCCTGGCCGTGGCCCGCAAGCGGGGCCGATGCGCTGGCGCTGGCCAGTGGCGCGGGCGCGGCGCTGACCACGATTTTGCTGCGCCGCTTGCGCACCGCTTCTGGCGGTGCGCGCGCACTGGCCATGTTTGGCGGCACGGGCGTCATGGCACTGGCTTTTGCGCTGGCGGGTATGGCGTCGGCCCTGATTGCACCCTTGCCGCCGCCGCAGTGGATGGCTTTGCCGTGGCTGCTGGCGCTGGCCGCGGGTTTGCTGGCGGGCAATTACGCGCTGCAATACGGCGCGGCGCGCCTGCCCGCGCAGACCACGGCGCTGATCATGTTGTCTGAAGTGGTGATTACCAGCGTGTCCGCCGTCTGGCTTGGGGCGGCCCGGCTGGATGCCAATGTTTTGCTGGGCGGCGGCATCATTTTGCTGGCGGCGTTTCTGGCCGTGGCGCCCTGGCGGCGCGCGGGCAGCGGCTGAAGCGCGGCCAGCACGCAAAAAACCCGCGCCGGGGAGCGGCGCGGGTTCACAAAAAACTGTTCGGTGCCGGGCGCGGCACGTGGCCATTGCGGGCCGCGTGCGTTGCGCCACCGCGTTAGCGGCTGTAGGCCGATTCGCCGTGGCTGGCGATGTCCAGCCCTTCGCGTTCTTGCTCTTCGGTCACGCGCAGGCCGAGCGTCAGATCGACCAGCTTGTAGGCGATGAGGGAGACAATGCCCGACCAGGCAATGGTCAGCAGCACGCTCTTGATCTGGATCCACACCTGGGCGCCAATCGCGAAGGTGTCGGGCGCCGTACCGCCGGTGCCGCCCAGGCTTTGCGCGGCGAACACGCCTGTCAGGATGGCGCCCACAATGCCGCCAACGCCGTGCACGCCAAACACGTCGAACGAGTCATCGGCCTTGAGCGCGCGCTTGAGTCCGCTCACACCCCAAAGGCAGATGAAGCCCGCCGCCGCGCCGATCGCAATGGCGCCTATTGGCCCCACGAAACCGGCTGCTGGCGTCACGCCCACCAGACCGGCCACCGCGCCCGAGGCCGCGCCCAGGCTGGACGCCTTGCCTTTGTGCAGGCTTTCGCCCACCAGCCAGGCCAGCGTGGCCGCGGCTGTCGCCACCACGGTGTTGACAAAGGCCAAGCCAGCGTTGGCGTTGGCGCCACCGGCGGAACCGGCGTTGAAGCCAAACCAGCCCACCCACAGCAGCGATGCGCCCACCATGGTCAGCGTCAGGCTGTGCGGCGTGAACGACTCGCGCCCGAAGCCGATGCGTTTGCCCACCAGATAGGCGCCCACCAGACCGGCGATGCCCGCGTTGATGTGCACCACGGTGCCGCCTGCGAAGTCCAGCGCGCCGTCCTTGAACAGCAGACCGCCGCCCCAGACGATGTGCGCCATGGGGATGTAGCTGAAGGTCATCCACAGCAGGATGAACAGCATGACGGCGGAGAACTTGATGCGCTCGGCAAAAGAGCCGACGATCAGCGCCGCCGTGATGGATGCAAACGACCCCTGGAACGCGATGAACACGTATTCAGGAATGGTGGGCAGGCCGCCAATGGTTTCCTGATTCACGCCCTTGAGGAAGATCTTGTCGAAACCGCCGTAGAAATTGCCTTCGCCACTGAAAGCCAGGCTGTAGCCGTAGATGACCCACACCAGGCTGGTCAGCGAAAACACGCAGAACACCTGCATCAGCACGCTCAGCATGTTCTTGCTGCGCGCCAGACCGCCGTAAAACAGCGCCAGGCCGGGGATGATCATCAGGATCACCAGCATGGTGGATGCCAGCATCCACGCGGTATCGCCCGTGTCAATCTTGGGCGTTGCGTCCTGGGCCATCGCAGCGGATGCGCCCAGCAGCAGCGCCAGGGCGGCGGGGAGAAAGTGTTTTTTCATGATGCGCGTCCTTTTAGTCGCCGCGTTACAACGCTTCGTTGCCGACTTCGCCCGTGCGAATGCGCACCACCTGCTCGATGTTGCTCACGAAAATCTTGCCGTCGCCGATTTTCCCGGTGCGCGCGGAAGCCTCGATCACCTCGATCACGCGATCGACAATCTCGTCTTCCACCGCCGCCTCTATCTTCACCTTGGGCAGAAAATCCACCACGTATTCCGCGCCGCGGTACAGCTCGGTGTGGCCCTTCTGGCGACCAAAGCCCTTGACCTCGGTCACTGTGATGCCCTGCACGCCCAGGCCAGACAGCGCCTCGCGCACTTCGTCCAGCTTGAAGGGTTTGATGATGCTCGTAACCAGTTTCATAGCACTCTCCTTTTGGTAGCATTGTGGCCTGCTTCAACAACGATTGCAGGCCATATTGGTCAGAATGTGTATTTGACGCCCACCACCAGTGCGGTGCGTCCCGTGAATTTGCCCTTGGGCGTGACGTAGAGGGCCTTGTCGGCGTTGCTGCCAAGCGCGGTGGCGCTCACCACGAAGCCGCCGCCCAAATCCTTGCTCACGCCAATGGAGTAATCCGTGTAGGCAAAATCGCTGTTGTGGCGAATCCACTGGTGGCCCACATGCGGCGTTACCGACCAGCCGCTGCCCAGGTCAAACGTTGCGGATGCCTCCAGATAGCCGCTGTTCTTGCTGTCGGAATAGCCGAACAGGTTGGTGACCGAATGCGAGTACTTCACCGTCACCACATCCCAGCTCAGCGCGCCGTAAATCTCGGTGGTGTTTGGGCTGACCGACAGTTTGTGACTTGGGAAGTTGTAGTGCAGAAAGCCCACATCGTAGCCCAGCGCGCCCGCCGTGCCGCCGTAGCCGCCGTAGACATCCCACTCGAAATCGGCGTCACCACCCGCATCCTTGACCCACTTGATCGAAGTCAGCCAGGTGCCCACATACAAGCCGCTGGAATGCGCGTAGTCCAGGCCGCCGCTGATGGCCGGTTTGAGCCGGCTTTGCGAAATGCCGCGATAGCGGTTATCCGTGGTCAGCCCCAGATTGAAGGAAAAATCGTGCTCGGGCGTGGCCGCCGTCTGCGCGTTGGCGGCGCATGCCGCGCCCGCCAAACCAAGCCATAAGACACTTCGGTGTATTCTGCTGAACAGGCCGTACATGATGATGAATTCCTTCAGAAAAAAATGAGTCGTAGAAATCGCATGAAAACCCAACCCGCTCATGCATGGAGCGTGCCAGCAGGCAAACTCCCGAATACCGTGCGTGCCAGCGTCCGCATGCACTGGAAAAATGATTTACGCACTATTAAAGTGCATATTTTGACTGGCGCGCGCGTTATTGCATCGAGCGCACCGAAACAGGGATTCGTACCATGGGCCTGAGCATGGTGCGCAGCCGTGCGCTGGTGGGTCTGGCGGCGCATGCCGTGACCTGCGAAGTGCATCTGGCCAATGGCCTGCCCAGTTTCACGCTGGTGGGGCTGGCCGATGTGGAAGTCAAGGAAGCGCGCGAGCGCGTACGCAGCGCGCTGCAAAACAGCGGGCTGGCGTTTCCGAACAACCAGCGCATCACCGTGAGTCTGGCGCCAGCCGATTTGCCCAAGGATTCCGGCCGCTTTGATTTGCCCATCGCGCTGGGCATTCTGGCGGCCAGCGGCCAGATTGACGGCCAGCGGCTCGAAGGGTGGGAGTTTGCTGGCGAGCTGTCGCTGTCGGGCCAGTTGCGCCCCATTCGCGGCGCGCTGCCCATGAGCGCCGCCCTGCAACGCAGCGAGGCCCAGCCGCCGCGCCTGCTGCTGCCGCCCGGCAGCGCCGAAGAGGCCGCGCTGGTGCCGGGCGCACAGGTCTATTCGGCGCAACACCTGCTCGATGTGGTGGCGCAGTTTTTGCCCGCCAGCGTCCCGCCGCCGCCCCAGGATTCAGGCAGCAGCTTCCGTCAGGTCGAGGCCGCGCCGCAAAACACCCCCATGCCCCGCTGCGCGGACATGGCCGACGTCAAGGGGCAGGCCGTGGCGCGGCGCGCGCTGGAAATCGCCGCCGCCGGGCGGCATTCGGCGCTTTTGGTCGGGCCGCCGGGCACAGGCAAATCCATGCTTGCGCACCGCTTTGCCGGACTGCTGCCGCCCATGACAGCGGACGAGGCGCTGGAAAGCGCCGCCGTGGCCAGTCTGGCAGGCAAATTCAGCATGGCGCAATGGGGCCAGCGGCCCACGCGCGCGCCGCACCACACGGCCAGCGCGGTGGCGCTGGTGGGCGGCGGCTCGCCACCGCGCCCGGGAGAAATATCGCTGGCGCACGCGGGCGTGCTGTTTCTCGACGAGTTGCCGGAGTTTCCCAAAGCCGCGCTGGAGGCGCTGCGCGAACCGCTCGAATCGGGCCACATCACCATCAGCCGCGCGGCGCAGCAGGCCTCTTTTCCGGCGCGCTTTCATTTGATTGCGGCCATGAACCCCTGCCCATGCGGTTATCTGGGTTCGCGCGTGCGCGCCTGCCGTTGCTCGCCCGACGCGGTGGCGCGCTACCAGGGCAAGCTCTCCGGCCCGTTGCTCGACCGCATCGACCTGCACGTGGAAGTGGGGCAGCTTGCGCCCGAAGAAATCCTGGCCGCGCCCGCGGGCGAGGAATCCGCGGTCATTCGCGCGCGTTGCGCCAGCGCGCACCAGCGTGCGCTGGCGCGGCAGGGCTTTGCCAATCAGGCGCTGCAAGGCCAGGCGCTGGAGCAACACGCCGCACTGGATGCCCAGGCGACGCGCTTTTTGTCAGCCGCCGTCGCCAAACTCGGCTGGAGCGCCCGCGCCACGCACCGCGCGATTCGCGTGGCGCGCACCATTGCCGATCTGGCGGGCAGCGCCGCCATCACCAGCGCGCACATTGCCGAAGCCGTGCAATACCGGCGCGCGCTGCAAGCGGGCATTTGAAAAGCGCCTTGTCGCCAGCGCGCCCTAGTAGAATGGCGTGCTTCGCACCGCGCCATGGCGGGCGCGCCGGTGCGTCCGTGCGCGCCGCCCTTGTTTCATCACCGCCCTTTCAAGACGGGAGTTCGTCAGTGTTCATTTCTTCTGCCTTTGCCCAAACCGCCGCTCCGGCCGCTGCCGCCAATACAACAGGTTCTTCGCTCCAGAGCCTGTTTTTTCTGGGATTGATGTTCGTGGTGCTGTACTTCATCATGATCCGGCCCCAGATGAAAAAGCAGAAAGAGCACAAGGCCATGATCGACGCGCTGGCCAAAAGCGACGAGGTCATCACCGCCGGTGGCATCGCGGGCAAGGTCACGGCCCTGACGGACAGTTTTGTCACCCTGCAAATTGCCAGCAATGTCGAAGTGCAAATGCAGCGTTCGGCCATCATGCAGGTATTGCCCAAAGGAACCATCAAGTAAGGCTTGACTTGCTTTTTTGCCATTTTCTGACACGCGCGCGACGCCACTGACAAGAGCGCATCCGCAAGAGATCCGCCAGCCGGGGCCGCGCGCTTTTCCAATTTCGCACCATGAACCGTTACCCGCTCTGGAAGTACGCGATCATCCTCGTCGCGCTGCTGGTGGCCGTGATCTACACGCTGCCCAATTTTTTTGGGGAAGCGCCAGCCGTACAGGTTTCCGCCGCCAAAGTCACTGCCAAAGTCACCGCCGACACCGAAACCCGGGTGCGCAACGCCTTGCAGGGTGCGGGCATTGGGACCGATCAGATCGCGCTCGAAGACGACGGCTCGGTGCGCGCCCGCTTTGACAGCCCCGACGATCAACTCAAGGCGCGCGACGCGATCGAGCGCGCGCTCAACCCCGACGCCGCCGACCCGGCCTACGTGGTGGCACTGAACCTGGTCTCGCGCTCGCCCGCGTGGCTTGCCAGCCTGCACGCCAGGCCCATGTATCTGGGCCTTGACCTGCGCGGCGGCGTGCACTTCATGCTCCAGGTGGACATGCGCGCGGCCATCACCAACAACCTGGATTCGCAGGCCAGCGATTTGCGCCAGACCCTGCGCGAAAAGGAAATCCGCCACGGCGGCATCAACCGGGACGGCGACAGCATTGTGGTGCGCGCGCGCGACGAGGCCACGCAAAACGCCGTGCGCGAAGTCATCGCCGAGCGCCTGCCCGAGATGAACGTCGCTCCCGGCGGCACCGGCGGCGAGCCAACGCTGGTGGCCACCTTCAAGCCCGAGGCGCTCAAGCGGGTTCAGGAAAAGGCGCTTGAGCAAAACATCAGCACGCTGAAAAACCGCGTCAACGCGCTGGGCGTATCCGAACCCGTGATCCAGCGGCAGGGCATCGACCGCATCGTCGTGCAACTGCCCGGCGTGCAGGACACGACCCGGGCCAAGGCCATTCTGGGCCGCACCGCCACGCTGGAAATGCGCATGGTCGATGAAAGCGCCGAGGGGCGCGCTGCCGAAAGAAACGCCGGCCCCGTGCCTTTCGGGTCTGAAAGATTCCTGACGCGCGAGGGCATTCCGGTCATCGTCAAGCGCGAAGTCGTCGTCACCGGCGACAACCTGACGGACGCGCAGCCCGGCTTCGACTCGCAAAACCAAAAGCCCAAAGTTGATCTTGAACTGGATGCCAGGGGCGGAAAAATCGTGCGCGATGTGAGCAGCAAAAACCTGCAAAAGCGCATGGCCATCATCCTGTTTGAAAAGGGCAAGGGCGAGGTGCTGACCGCCCCGCAAATCCAGGGCGAGTTGGGCACGCGCTTCCAGATTTCTGGCGCCATGTCGATTACCGAAGCCAACGACCTGGCCTTGCTGCTGCGCGCGGGCGCGCTGGCCGCGCCGATGGAAATCATTGAAGAGCGCACCATTGGCCCGAGCCTGGGCGCCGACCAGATTGCCCAGGGTTTTCACAGCGTTGCCTGGGGCTTTGTGGCGATCGTCATCTTCATGTGCCTTTATTACGCCATGTTTGGCGTGTTCTCCAGCGTTGCCCTAGCCTTCAACCTGCTGCTGCTGGTGGCCATTTTGTCCATGTTGCAGGCCACCTTGACCCTGCCGGGCATGGCGGCCATGGCGCTGGCGCTGGGCATGGCCATTGACGCCAACGTGCTTATCAATGAGCGCATCCGCGAGGAGTTGCGCGAAGGCGCGACCCCGCAAATGGCCATTCACACCGGTTATAACCGCGCCTGGGCCACCATTCTGGACTCCAACGTCACCACGCTGATTGCCGGTGTGGCGCTGCTGACCTTTGGCTCCGGGCCGATCCGCGGCTTTGCCGTGGTGCATTGCATCGGCATTCTCACGTCCATGTTTTCGGCCGTGTTCTTCTCGCGCGGGCTGGTCAACCTCTGGTATGGTCGCAAGAAACGCTTGCAGGCCGTCTCCATCGGGACGGTCTGGAAGCCCGCCGGAGGAGAAGGCAAACCGGCGGCAGTGGCGGCGGCAATGGCCGATTTCAGCGGCAACGCCAACTAAAGCCAGGGAGAGAAAAACATGGAATTTTTCAAAATCCGCAGAGACATCCCGTTCATGCGCCACGCGCTGGTGCTCAACGTCATTTCGTTTGTGACTTTCGCGCTGGCCGTTTTCTTTCTGGTCACGCGCGGACTGCACCTCTCGGTGGAATTTACCGGCGGCACCGTGATCGAGGTGGCCTACAGCCAGGCGGCTGACCTGCCGCAAATCCGCGGTACGGTCGAAAAACTGGGCTACGAAGACGTGCAGGTGCAGAACTTTGGCACCTCGCGCGATGTCATCATCCGGCTGCCCGTGCAAAAGGACCAGACCAGCGCGCAGCAAAGCCAGCAGGTGCTGCAAGCGCTGGAAGCGGCCAATCCGGACGTTACCATGCGGCGCACCGAATTCGTCGGCCCGCAGGTGGGGCAGGAGTTGGCCGTCGGCGGACTCTGGGCGCTGGCCAGCGTGATCGCCGGCATCATGATTTACCTGGCCATTCGCTTCGAGTGGAAGTACGCCGTCTCCGGCATCATCGCCAACTTGCACGATGTCGTCATCATCATGGGCTTTTTTGCCTTCTTCCAGTGGGAGTTTTCGCTGTCCGTGCTGGCCGGAGTGCTGGCCGTGCTGGGCTACTCGGTCAACGAATCGGTGGTGATCTTCGACCGGATTCGCGAAGCCTTCCGGCGCTACCGCAAGATGACAACCGTGGAAGTCATCAACCACGCCATCACGGCCAACATCAGCCGCACCATCATCACGCACGCCTCCACGCAGGCCATGGTGCTGTCCATGCTGCTGTTTGGCGGCCCCACACTGCACAACTTTGCCCTGGCGCTGACCATTGGCATCTGCTTTGGCATTTATTCGTCGGTGTTCGTGGCCGCGGCCATTGCCATGTGGCTGAACGCCAAGCGCGAAGATCTGGTCAAGGGCGGCGGCGCGCGCAAGGAGCACGATCCGGCCAACCCCAACGCGGGCGCGGTGGTCTGACGCGGCGCCCGCGCAGCCCCACGCCTGAAACCGACTGACCATGCCCCGTCCGCCAGCCACCAGCCCCAACCCCGCGCGCAAAGCGCGCCTGCTGTTCGTGCAGGCGCTCGATGCCGCGATTGCGGAGCTGGCGCCCATCGTGCAGGAGCGCCTGAACACGCTTGCGCAGGGACAGGGCGGCAGCGGCGGCAAGCTGACTTCGGTTGCCGAGCTGCAAATGGCGATGGACGCCTCGATGACCTTCCAGCGCGAGCACCCGCAATGGGTGCAGACCGCGCGCCGGCTCTGGCACGAGGCGCTGGAAAACATGGGCAAATCCACGTCCGCGGCAGAGCGCGACCTGCGCAACGCCAATCTGGACTTCAGCCTGGTCGATGACGAAAGCGTCGAGCGCAAAATCCTCGCCTCGCGCGTGAGCCTGACCGTCTACGACAAGGCAAGCGCCGAAATCAACGACCTGAAAATCCGCATGCAGCGGCTGGAGCAGCGCACCGAATTGTTGCGCGACGATGTGCTGCGCCCGGAAATCCTGGCCGACCGGCTCATTGAGGCCTGGGTGTCGCGCGGCCTGACGCGCGCCATGTGGATCATGGTGCAAGACGCCCTGCGCGCGCCATTGGCCGAGCGCATGACCAAGGCCTACCACGACGTCAACCAGTTCCTGATCCAGCAAGGCGTCGTCCCCAGCATCAACCTGAAAGACCTGGTGCGGCGCACCGAAGGCGGTGGTGGTGGTGGTGGCGGCGCGTCCAGGGCGCGCGCGGATGAGCAGCAGGCGCGCGGCAGCGACAGCCAGCAGCAGCATCTTGGCGGCGGCGCAGGCGGCGGGGGTGGTGGCGCGCCCTACCCGGCCTATCCGCCCGGCGGTGGTGGTGGCGGATACGCGGGCGATGGATACGCTGGCGGCGGTGTGGGCGAAGGCGACGGCACAGGCCCGGCGTTTTTTGGCCGCATGCGCTGGGGTTCGGCGCGCAGCAGGCGCCAGATTGCCGCCGCGGCTGCTTTGCGCGCGGATTCCACATTTCCGCAGTTTGCGCATTCCCTGCCTGGCGATGCCGAGCCGCCCATTGCTGGCGTGCGCGCCTCCATGCTGGCGCAGGCCGCACAGGAAACGCGCATGCTCACAGCCGCCGCGCCCATGGCGCGCGTGCGCGCACACGGCGTGCTGGCGCAAATCCGGCGTTTCATCGCGGACCGCGTGCACGGCTTTGATTCGGCGGGGCCGCGCGAGACGCTTTCCTCGCAACTGGCCACGGCGCTGGCGCCGCCGCCAGCGGCTGCTGCAGCGGACAGCCTGTCCACGCTGGTCATCGACTCCAAAACCATCGCGCTGGACAAACCCGGTGCCGACGGCGGCCCCGTGAGCGTGCGCGCGGTTGCCGCCCAACTGCGGCAACGCGCCACCGAACTGAAGGCCAAGACCACCAAGGCCAGCGAAAAAGCCATCATCGAAGTGGTGGCCCTGATGTTCCAGGCCATTCTGGCCGAAGACCGCATCCCGGCCAGCCTGCGCGTGTGGTTTGCCCGGCTGCAAATTCCCGTGCTGCGCCTGGCGCTGGCCGAGCCTGATTTTTTCTCTTCGGCCCAGCATCCGGCGCGCCAGTTGATTGACCGCATGGGCGCTTGTGCCATGGGTTTTGACGCGCGCAACATCGCCGACGACCAACTGGAAACCGAAATCAAGCGCATCGTCCAGGTCATCGAGCAATACCCCGAAACCGGCCGCCGCGTGTTCCAGTTGGTGCTCGACGAGTTCAAGAAATTCCTCGGCCAGTCGCTGGCCGACAACGACGCCACGCAGTTTGCGGCCTCGCTGGCGCAGCGCATGGAGCAAAAGGAAGCCCTGGCCATTCAGTACACCATCGATTTGCGCAAGATGCTGACCTCGGTGCCCGTCAACGACCAGGTGCGCGACTTTCTGCTTCACGTCTGGTCCGAGGTACTGGCCATGGCAACCGTGCGCCACGGCGCGCAGCACGAAGTCACCTTGCGCTACAAGCGTGCCGCAGCCGAGTTGCTGTGGGCCGTCAGTCCCAAGCAAAGCCGCGCCGAGCGCGCCCGCGTGCCCCAGCAGCTTGCGCCGCTGGTGCAGCTTTTGCGCGAAGGCATGGGTTCCGTGGGCGTTGACTCGCTGGAGCAGGACAGTTTCGTCAAGCAGATCAACATGGCCGTGACCCGCGCTTTCGTATCGCGCGGCGAGGGCATCAGCCAGGAGAAGCTGGCCGAACTCTCGCACGGACTGGAAAGCCTGGCCGACGCCGTGCCCGACAACGCCGAAGGCGATGTGCTGCTCGATCCCCAATCGCTCGAACTGATGTTTGGTACCGACGCCTCGGGCATGGAAGTCATTGCCACGGGCGGCTCGCAACCCACGGCGGCCATACTGGCCTGGGCGGCTGAACTGGAGCTGGGCATCTGGTTCACTCTGGACTATGGCGGCGCTGTCACCCAGGTGCAATACGTGTGGCGCAGCAAGCGGCGGCAATTGCACCTGTTCAGCAGCGCGGCGGGCCAGATCTACATGGTGCAAACGCTGCGCATGGCTTCGTACTTGCAGGCTGGCCTGCTGGCGCCGCTGGAAGAAGAGGCGCTGACCGTGCGCGCCACGCGCGACGCGCTGGCAAAACTCAACGCCACACCCGATCGGCTGCTGCACTAGTTGCCGCGCGCACACCGCGCGCCGCGCATCAAGAGTCAGGCGCTGCTCAGGCGCTGGAACAGTCCGCCGGGCAGGCGCGCCACATGGCCTTGCAGTTCCATCTCCAGCAATTGCGCCTGAAGCTGCGCCGTGTCCAGGCCGGTTCGCGCTTGCAAGGCGTCCAGGCTCACGGGATCGGCGCCCAATGCTTGCAGCAGCGGCGTGTCCTCTGGCGAGGCCGCAGCCACCAGGGCTGCGCCCGGCAAGGCGGCGGCGGCAGGCGCTTGCGCCGCCGCCATCGGCACGCGCAACTCTTCCAGCACGTCCCGCGCGCTTTCCACCAGTTTGGCGCCCTGCTTGATCAAGCCATGGCAGCCGCGGGACTGGACGCTGTGGATCGAGCCGGGAATGGCAAAAACCTCTTTGCCCTGCTCGGCGGCCAGCCGCGCCGTGATGAGCGATCCCGATTGCAGGGCCGCCTCCACCACCAGCGCGCCCTGGCTCAGCCCGGCGATGAGCCGGTTGCGCTTGGGAAAGTTGGCCGCCAGCGGCGGCGTGCCCAGGTGGTATTCGCTGAAGATGACGCCGTTTTGCGCGATGCGGTGCGCCAGCGCGCGGTTGCGGCTGGGGTACACCCGGTCGAGTCCCGTGCCGACCACGGCCACGGTGGCCGGGCGTGCGCTGCCCGTGCCCTCCTCGGCTGCCTGCAAAGCGCCCTCGTGCGCTGCCGCGTCAATGCCCAGCGCCAGGCCCGAGACCACCGTCAGCCCGGCATCGACGAATGCCCGGGCAAACTGGCGCGCGTTAATCGCGCCCTGCGGCGTGGGATTGCGGCTGCCCACCATGGCCAGCGCCGCCGCCCCGTCCAGAACGCCAGCGCCCAATTGCCCCAGCGCATACAGCATCACGGGCGGGTCTTCCATGCACAGCAGCGCAGGCGGATAGAGCGCGTCGCCCAGCGTGACCAGGCGGCGCTGCATGCCGCCGCTGCTTTGGGCGTCCCCGCCTTCAAGCCAGCGCGCCGTGGTTTCCGCGGTTTGGGCCAGACGATCGGGCGTTTGCCGCAGCGCGCGCGCCTGCGCGCTGGAAACCACTTGCTCCAGCGCCCGGGTTGACTGGGAAAAAATGGCTTGCGGCAAGCCAAAGGCTGCCAGCAAGCGCCGCGCCGCGTCGTTGCCCACGCCCGGCGTCAGTGCCAGGCGCAACCAAGCGGTCAGCGCCTCATGCTCCATGCGGCAGGCGTGGTGGATGTGCTGCTGCAGGGTTGCGACGCTTTTGCCCCTAGGCTAGCTGCCTGTGCGCGCCTTCAGTTGGGGTTGGTGAGCCGGTCTCCCACCTGCACGGGCCGGAGAATTTCGGTGACCAGCAGGTAAGACACCCGGTCAAAAACCCGGAACACCATGCCCACGCCATTGCGCTCGTTCGGCAATTTGAGCAGTTGCTTGCCCGGCGTGGTCTTGTCGACAATTTGCGCGCCGGTGGACATGAGCGCCAGCACATGCCCCGGCTCGATGCCGTCGTCGCGCCCCTTGTTGATGGACACGATCTGGTTCTGGCCCACGCTGCGCACGGCGTTGCCGTACACCGAGACCACTTGCGCGTTGACCTCAAGCTCGGGCGCGCGCGGCACATAGTTCGCGTATTCGCGCTCGGGTTCGGGCAGCAGGCGGTCGCCCGGTTTGATTTCTTCCTTGGCCGTGTCCACATCCACCGTGGCGGGCACGGCCAGGGTGCGCAGCGTCTTGCGCTCGACATTGAGGAAGGTGCTGGATTCGGAAGGCACGGTTTCCACCGTTTCGCCGCGCTCCAGAAACACGTGCCCCACGTACTGGGCTTCAAAACCGAGCACCTGGTTGGTTGCCGGGTCTTTCAGGGCAACGGCTTCGCGAAATACGCGGTATTTGCGCGGCACGCCTTCTTCCAGCAAAAATGGCTGCCCCGCCGGGCCGCGCGCGTAGGCGCGGTCGCCCTTGCCGATGAGCACGCGGTCATCGGTGGTCGCCACGATGCGCGGCGCGTGCTGGAAGGTGTCGTCATCGACCACCAGCGGCTCGGCCAGGAATGGCTCGATCAAATGCGGCGGCAGCGTGGGCAACGGCCCGTTGCCAAGCTGCTCGATGCGCGTTTGCGGCGTCAGGCGCACGGTTTGCATCTGGCCGCCGCGGGCGCTGAGCCAAGCCCGGTCGCCGCGGCGCTCCAGATACAGCACTTGCCCCGGATAAATCAGGTGCGGGTTGCTGATCTGCTGCTTGTTCATGGCCCACAACTGGGGCCATTGCCAGGGCGCGCGCAGGAACTTGCCTGAAATGCCCCACAGCGTGTCGCCCGCGCGCACGCTGTACTGCTCAGGCGCGTTGGGCGCCAGTTCAGTCAGCGGCACGCCAACAGGCTCCGCAGTTTGCTGCACAGCGGCTGGCTCTGCCGGAGCAGGCGTGACCGCAAGCACAGGCGCTGCGGTGGCAGCGGCATTGGCAGCAGGTTGATCGGACGCGGTTTGTGCAACCGCGCAGGCGCTGGCGGCCAGCGCGAGGCCTCCCATGGCAACACGGGCCGCGCAGGCCAGACGGTGAAGCTCTTCAGTGTGAACGTGTTTCATTGTTGGTTTCGGCAACGAATATTCTTGATAAAGCACTGTACATTTTGCATCCAACTCCTTGTTCCGGCAACGAAAATCGCCATTTCCGCACCCCGGAAGTCCGAAAAATAGCGAAAATAGCCACATCTGTTGCAATCTTGCGCCTCAATCCGCCCGGATCCGGCCGTTTTTTGCGTTCTCCCATGGCACAGCTTTCCATCCTGCGTTACCCCGATCCCCGCCTGCACAAGGTGGCCCAACCCGTTGGCCGTGTTGACGCACGCGCGCGCGCCCTCGTGGCCGACATGCTGGAGACCATGTACGCAGCGCGCGGCATTGGCCTGGCCGCCACGCAGGTGGACGTGCACGAGCGCGTGGTGGTCATCGATGTATCTGAAGAGCGCAACCAGCCGCTTGTCCTCATCAATCCGGAAATCACCTGGGCCAGTCCGGAGCGCGTGCGCGGCGACGAAGGCTGCCTGTCGGTGCCCGACATCTACGATGGCGTCGAGCGCGCGGCGCGCGTCAAAGTCACGGCGCTCGATCTGGACGGCCAGTCGCGCACGCTCGAAGCCGACGGCCTGCTGGCCGTGTGCATCCAGCACGAACTGGATCACTTGCAAGGCAAGGTGTTCGTCGAATACCTGTCGCCGCTCAAGCGCAGCCGCATCAAGGCCAAGCTACAAAAACAAGAGCGCGAGAGGCTGAAACAATCAGCGCCCGCTTTATGACTACCGCCTTTCCCGCCGCGTCGTTCTTTTGGGTGTTCCACGCATGAAAGTCGCCTTTGCCGGTACCCCGGAATTTGCCCGTGCCGCCCTTGCGCAACTGCTGGCGGCGGGGTTTGACGTGCCACTGGCGCTGACGCAGCCCGACCGCCCCGCCGGGCGCGGCCTGCGGCTTCAGCCCTCGCCAGTCAAGCAACTGGCGCTGGCGTGCGGCATTGCCGTGGCGCAACCGCGCGGCCTGCGCATGGATGGCCGCTGGCCGGCGGACGCCGTGCAAGCCCGCGCGGCCTTGCAAGCCGCCCAGCCCGACGTCATGGTGGTGGCCGCCTACGGACTGCTGCTGCCGCAATGGGTGCTTGAATTTCCACGCCTGGGTTGCCTGAACATCCACGCCAGCCTGCTGCCACGCTGGCGCGGCGCGGCGCCCATTCACCGCGCCATCGAAGCGGGCGATGCCGAAAGCGGCGTGACCATCATGCAAATGGATGCCGGACTGGACACTGGCGACATGCTGCGGATGGAAAAACTGCCCATCGCCGCGCAAGAAACCACCGCCAGCCTGCACGACAAACTGGCCGCGCTGGGCGCCGGGATGATTGTCAAGGTACTGAAGCAGCTTGGCCAGGGGCCAGCGCCAGCCACGCCGCAACCGGCCACTGGCGTGAGCTACGCGCGCAAGATCGAAAAACACGAGGCCGCCATCGACTGGCGACAGCCAGCCGACGCAATCGAGCGCCGCATCCGCGCCTTCGACCCCTTTCCCGGCGCCAGCGCGCAGTGGGACGGGCAGCGCATCAAACTCTGGCGCGCCGAAACCGCGCCCGCGCTCGACCAACCCCGGGTGCCGTGCGGACAAATCCTGCAAGTCGATGATGCTGGCGTGGCTGTTGCCTGCCAGGGCGGCTGCGCGCTGCGCCTGACCGAATTGCAGCGCATCGGCGGCAAGCGCCTGCCCGCGCGCGAATTCCTGCGTGGCTTCGCGCTGCGCGCGGGCCAGTGCTTTGCGCTGCCTGAATCCGCCACGCCATGAACCCCTTGCCCCCCGACGAGTCGGCCACCACCTCCCGCAGCCCGTGGCCCAGTGGCCGCGCCGGGCGCTGGCTGGCGCGCCAGGTCGACGCGGCCGCACGCACCGCGCGCAACCCCATGTTCCGGATTGGCGCGCGCGAGATGGCGGGCGTCTCCGTGGGCATGATCGCCTGGTCTTTCATGACCGGCGTGGCCATGATCAAAAGCGGCATGTCGGTGGCCGAGGCCGTCGCCATGTCGCTGCTGGTCTACGCCGGCAGCGCGCAGCTTGCCGCCATTCCGCTCATCGCGGCGGGCGCGCCCCTGTGGGTCATCTGGGCCACGGGGTTTTGCGTGAACCTGCGCTTTGTCGTCTTCAGCCTGCACTTGCGCCAGTACCTGATGCACTTGCCGCGCGCGCGGCGGCTGTGCATGGGCTACTTCACGGGCGACGTTACCTACGTGCTGTTCACGCGGCGCTTTCCCAAGCCCGGCCAGAGTCGGCGGCAACGGCGCGCCGAACAGGCCTATTTGTGGGGCGGCAATGTCATCAACTGGATTTTCTGGCAAGGCTGCTCCATGCTCGGCATCTTTCTGGGTAGCGCCCTGCCCGCCCAATGGGGGCTTGAATTTGCCGGAACGCTGGCGCTGCTGGCCGTGGCCTGTTCGCTGGTCACATCGCCCCTGCGCGTTTTTTCGGCGCTCGTCGCGGGCGCTGCCGCCGTGGCCGTCTACGGCCTGCCCTACCGGCTCAACATCGTCGCCGCCATTGCCGTGGCGCTGACCGCCTGCCTGATGATCGAGCCGCGCCTGCACCGCCAGCCGCCCGAGGAGATCGAACATGGCTGAAATGGACGGCGCCACACTTCTTGCCATCCTGGGCCTGACGGCCATCACCGTCATCACGCGCAGCTTCTTTTTCATCAGCCAGCGCCCCTGGCGCATGCCCGCCTGGGCGCAGCGCGCGCTGCAATACGCGCCCATCGCCGCCCTGGCCGCGGTCATCGCGCCCGACATTTTCACCAGCAGCGCCGCCCACCCGAATCTGCCATGGCGCGACGCGCGGCTTTGGGGCGCGGTGGGCACCGCGCTGTTTTACATCGCGCTGCGGGGCCGCGACTTTACCCTGCCCGGCGCCATCGTTTTTGGCATTGCGGTGTATTTGCCGCTGCGCTTGGTCTGGGGTTGGTAAGGCTTTGGCGATGGCGCGGCGGTTTTGACCCGCCCGCCAGCGCATCCCCGCCTTGACCAAAGTGACCAGGGCCGCTCTATATAATGCGCCCCGTTGTGCCAAGAGAGAGCCGCCGCTTCAGGCAGGCGGCCAGCCTTGAGATGATCCAGCAAAGTAAGTGATCACTCGTTTGGCTTTCGTATTCATCTCCGTATCCCGCCATGATGGTCATCCGTTTTTCTGATTTGTGCGCGCAGGGGCGCGTGCAGGGCAGGCGCGTATTCATTCGCGCCGATCTCAATGTTCCGCAAGATGAGGCCGGAAACATCACGGAGGACACGCGCATTCGCGCCAGTCTGCCCTGCATCCGGATGGCGCTGGACGGTGGCGCCGCCGCCGTTATGGTCACCAGCCATTTGGGCCGCCCCGTCGAGGGCGAGTTCAAGCCCGAGTTTTCGCTCATGCCGGTTGCCCAGCGGCTGCAATCCCTGCTGGGTCGCCCGGTGCGCTTGCAGGCCGATTGGGTCGATGGCCTTGCGCTGGCGCCCGGCGAGGTGGTTGTGCTGGAAAACTGCCGCATGAACCAGGGCGAGAAAAAGAACGACGCGCAGCTGGCGCGCAAGATGGCCGCACTGTGCGACATTTACGTCAACGACGCCTTTGGCGCCGCCCACCGCGCCGAGGCCACGCTTTGCGCCCTGGCGCAGTTTGCGCCGCTGGCCTGTGCCGGCCCCCTGCTGGCCGCCGAGACAGACGCCATCACCCGGGCGCTGGCGCAACCCAGGCGACCGCTGGTCGCCATTGTCGGGGGCAGCAAAGTCAGCACCAAACTCACTGTCTTGCGCGCGCTGGCCGAAAAGGTGGATCGGCTCATCGTCGGCGGCGGCATTGCCAACACCTTCATGCTGGCCGCCGGTTTGCCCATTGGCAAAAGCCTGGCCGAACCCGGCCTGCTCGCCGAAGCCAAGGCCGTCATGGACGCCATGCAAGCGCGTGGTGCCGAGGTGCCCATTCCCACCGATGTCGTTGTCGCCAGGGAATGCAAGGCCAGCGCGCCAGCGCAGACCAAACCCGCCAGCGCCGTTGCGCCCGACGAGATGATTCTCGACATTGGCCCGCAGACCGCGCAAACGCTGGCCGCGCTGCTTGCAGCGGCGGGCACCATCGTCTGGAACGGCCCCGTGGGTGTGTTTGAAATGCCCCAGTTCGGCGGCGGTACCCAGGCCATTGCCCAAGCCATCGCCCAAAGCCCGGCCTTCAGCATTGCCGGTGGCGGTGACACGCTGGCCGCCATCGCCAAATACGGCATCGAAAAGCAGGTCAGCTACATCTCCACCGGCGGCGGCGCGTTCCTGGAAGTGCTCGAAGGTAAAACCCTGCCCGCCCTTGCCGTTTTGCTCGAACGCGCCAAGTCCCTGGACGCATGATGCATCACATGCGCCGCGCGCGCAGGGCGCGCTCGATCATCCGTTTTGCCCTGCGCGCAGGGCCTGCCAAAGGTGACAACGTGCGCAAATGACAACGTTTTTCGAGTGCTTTGACGTACTTACGCGCGATTTCTCTTGTTTTTGTTCAGCACATTGCGGCAAAATGAAGGCTCTGCCAGCGGGCGTGCAAGCCTGTCGGCATGGTGTTTGTTACAACTTAGGTTCGGGTGGGATCATGAAAAACGCGGATTCCTCCTCTTTCAAGCCCCGGTGTGGGGCGTCAAAATGAAGGTAGTCTCGAAATGATGAAACGTGCATTGCCCCTGATTGCAGCAGCAGGTGTTGCGGCTTTGACCGCTGGTTGCGCCGACGCGCCCGTGGCCCATGTTGAACCCACTTATCAGGAAGCCGCCCTGAGCGACTTTCTGGTTACCAACGGCAATGCTGTCGCCAGACTGGTTGACGGCATGGATCCGGCCCAGTTCGCCGATGGCCCGATCCTGGTCGCCACCACGGTGAACGTCAACGACATGAACCGCTCCTCCACGCTGGGGCGCGCTGTCTCTGAGCAATACGCTTCCAAGCTGGTCACCCTGGGCTTCAACGTCAAGGAAGTCAAGCTGCGCGGCTCGCTCTACGTCAAGGAAGGCACGGGCGAGTTGATGCTCTCGCGCGAAGTGCGCGACATTGCCCGCCAGCACAAGGCCTCCATGGTTCTGGTTGGCACCTATGCGCAAGCCGCCAGCTTTGTCTACATCAGTCAAAAGCTCGTGCGCACGGAAGATGGTCGCGTTTTGCGCGCCAACGATTACGCACTGCCCATCGATCGCGATGTGCAGCGCATGCTGCAAACCTACAACAGCGGCGTCGCCCGCTAAGGCGGCGATCATTCGCCCAGGCGCGGGCGCGCTTTGTTTCCGGCGCGTCCGCGGCAAAAGGCCCTTGCACAGCGCCTGATTGCTGCCCCAGCGCCAATGGCGGAGGCCGCTCGCCGTGCCTGCTCAAAAAAATGAGCGATGCTTGCGCGCCGGGCGACAAGGCGCATCCGGGCAATGTCTTGGCAAGTGCTCCAAAGCCTTTGAAGCAGTCCAGCGGCGGCCGCCATTGCCCGCGCTGCCCGTCTTTTGCGAAACGTCCCGCGCTTTGCCCTGCGCATCTGGATTGCGCACTGGCGGACGGCGGTTTGCCAGCAGCGCCCAAAGCACGCCATGCGTGCGGTCGACCCAAAGGCGACGGCGGTAGACTCTCTGGTTTGTGAAAGCGTCGCCCGCCATTGCGCGCACGCCTTTGTGCAAACCATTGTCCGACTTCTAAAATACTTTTCATGCCTCTCGTTTCCATGCGCCAATTGCTGGACCATGCCGCCGAAAACGGCTATGGCATTCCGGCGTTCAACGTCAACAATCTGGAGCAGGTGCAGGCCGTCATGGCCGCCGCCGCCGAAGTGGACGCGCCCGTTATCCTTCAGGCCTCGGCCGGGGCGCGCAAATACGCGGGCGAAAGTTTCATCAAGCACCTGATCCAGGCCGCCGCCGAAGCCTATCCGCACATTCCGATGGTCATGCACCAGGATCACGGCACCAGCCCCGCCGTGTGCGCGGGCGCCATCCAGCTTGGCTTTGGCTCGGTGATGATGGACGGCTCGCTTCAGGAAGATGGCAAAACGCCATCGAGCTTTGATTACAACGTCCACGTAACCGGCCAGGTCGTCGCCATGGCGCACAAGGCCGGTGTCACCGTGGAAGGCGAACTGGGCTGCCTGGGCAATCTGGAAACCGGTGCCGCTGGCGAAGAGGACGGCATTGGCGCCGAAGGCAAACTCAACCGCGCGCAAATGCTGACCGATCCTGAAGAGGCCGCCCGCTTTGTCCAGGCCACGCAGCTTGACGCGCTGGCCATCGCCATTGGTACCAGTCACGGCGCTTACAAATTCAGCCGCCCGCCCACCGGCGACATTCTTGCCATCAGCCGCGTCAAGGAAATCCACGCGCGCATTCCCAACACCCACCTGGTCATGCACGGCTCATCGAGCGTGCCGCAAGAGCTGCTGGCCCTCATCAACCAGTACGGCGGCCAAATGAAGCAAACCTGGGGCGTGCCCGTGCCTGAAATCCAGCAAGCCATCCGGCATGGCGTGCGCAAGATCAACATCGACACCGACATCCGCATGGCCATGACCGGCGCCGTGCGCAAATTCCAGGCCGGGCACCCGGACAAATTCGACATGCGCGAGTGGATGAAACCCGCGCGCGAAGCCGCCAGCGCCCTGTGCAAACAGCGTTATCTGCAATTCGGTTGCGAAGGCCAGGGCGGCAAAATCAAGGCCATCGCCCTGGTCGACATGGCCGCCCGCTACGCCAGCGGCGCGCTGGCCCAGCAAGTGCGGTAAACCGCCACCCGCGCGCGCCTTTTCCCCGCACACAACAGAGCCTGACCACATGACCTCCGCTGCCGCCACTGCCTTGCACACCTCTACCCTTCAATCCCTGCCACTGCTCGGACGCGGCAAAGTGCGCGACAACTACGCCGTGGGCGACGATCGCATCCTCATGGTCGCCAGCGACCGCATCAGCGCGTTCGACGTCATCATGGACGACCCCATCCCCGGCAAAGGCGTGCTGCTCACCCGGATGGCACTGTGGTGGTTTGCGCAACTGGGCGACATCTGCCCCAACCACCTCACGGCGCAAGCGCCCGAAAGCGTGGTCGCCCCCGAAGAAGCGCCGCAAATTGCCGGACGCAGCATGCTGGTCAAACGCCTGCTGCCCATTCCCATCGAGGCCGTGGTGCGCGGCTATCTGGCGGGCAGCGGCTGGCAGGAATACCAGCAAACGCGCTCGATCTGCGGCATCCCCCTGCCCGCCGGGCTGCAAAACGCCGCGCGCCTGCCCGCGCCCATCTACACACCCGCCGCCAAAGCCGAAGCGGGCGCGCACGACGAGAACATCAGCTTCGAGCACACCGTGCAAATGGTGGGCCGCCCGCTGGCCATCCAGATCCGCAGCGTCGCCATTGCCCTTTACACCCGCGCCGCCGAACTGGCCGCGCGCAAAGGCATCCTCATTGCCGACACCAAATTTGAATTCGGCCTGGACGGCAACGGGCAACTCGTGCTCATGGACGAAGTGCTCACGCCCGACTCATCGCGCTTCTGGCCCGCCGAAAGCTACCGCGAAGGCATCAACCCGCCGAGCTTTGACAAACAATACCTGCGCGACTGGCTCCAGACCGCGCAAATCAACGGCCAACCCTGGGCCAAAACACCGCCGCCACCGCCGCTGCCGCCCCAGGTCATCGAGCAAACCGCCGCCCGCTACCAGCAGGCACTCACGCGCCTGGGCTTGAGCGCGTCCTAAAACCACACCTCTTCCCTGCGCGCGCATCTTCTGGCCCCGCGCCAATGCGCTTTTCCTCGCGGCAGGGCCGCAAAGCCGCGGCGAGGTCCCGCCACAGTCTGGGCCAAAAAGGCCCCGGGATTGGCGCCCCGACCTCCACAAACATGCAACAAGTGCCAAAAAGTCCACACTTTGGCACGGCAAATGCGACTTTTGCGCTTTGTTTTTTCTCGATTCTTTTGTAAGCTAAGCCACTCAGCCGCCTTGTGAGCGCCTGACCCCTCGCGTT
>JAISNB010000040.1 GCA_031276435.1 Burkholderiaceae bacterium
GAGAGCAGCACGCAGGTGTCTGTGACCCTGCCGTATCAACCGCTGTCCGCGCAAGCGTCCAGCGCCGCCAAGGTCAGCGCGGTCCGGTTTCCCGCGCGCGTCACGCAAAACGGAGCGCCGTCCCCGTCGGACGCTGAAGCCAGCAAACTGCGCGAGGCATTGGACCGCGCCGACGGTGGCTATGGCGCTGGCGGCGGCGATCAGTAATCGGGCTGCCAGTCCACCGTGATGCGGCCAGCGGGCAAGTCCACGCTGTCCACAAACGCATCGACAAACGGAATCAGCCGCTCCAGCGGTGGCAGCCCGCTGGCCGCTGGCGCGCTTTCTTCTTGCTGCGCCGCCACCACCACCAGCACCGATTGCGGGCCGCTGGACATCAAATCAGCCACCCGGCCCAGCGCCACGCCCTGGCGGTTGAACACGGCCAAGCCGATCAGATCGACCCAGTAATATTCGCCCGCTTCAGGCGTGGGAAAGTCGGAGCGCGCCACAAAAACACGCGCGCCCTTGAGTTGCCCGGCCGCGTCGCGATCGGCAATGCCGCGCGCGCTGGCAACCACGCCATCGCCATGCGCCCGGGCCTGGTCGATGCGCAGGCGCTGGCCGCCTTCAAAACAGCGCGCGCCGCGCTCGGGCGGCAGGACAAACCAGCGCCGACAATAAAAAAGCGCCTCGGGCGAGGCGCTGTAGGGCATGACCTTGAACCAGCCCTTGACGCCCCAGGCGTCCTGGATGCGACCGACTTCCACCGCGTCCGCGGGCAAGTCGGCCATCTCGAGGCCGGAGGAAGGCGTCATTTTCTACCGGGCCGCGCGGTTTCAAAAACCCGGGTCAGGCGGCAGCCGCTGGCGCAGCGGCCTTGGCGGCTTGCTTGGCCAGGCGATCCACGGTGGGCGATGCCTGCGCGCCGACGCTTTTCCAGTGGTTCAGGCGGTCAAGGGCAATGCGCAAGCCCTCTTCACCCTCGGCGGCGCCCGGGTTGTAAAAGCCGATGCGCTCGATGAAACGGCCATCGCGGCGCACGCGCTTGTCGGCCACGACGATGTTGTAAAAGGGGCGATGCTTGGAGCCGCCACGCGAAAGACGAATCACGACCATGATTGGAATCAGTCCTGTGGAATTTTGGTAAGGCGAGCCGCCGCGCGCTCTTTGGGGTCACCCCTGAGGCCGCCGCTGCCGGTTTTTCCTTCAGTGTTGAGACACGCCACATAACCACCCGGTCAGGGACACACTGAAAAGCCGATTATTATAGCCTGTCCAGCCTATGCTTTTGATCCGCGACAGCCACGATGGCGACATTGACGCCATTGCCGACATTTACGCGCACCATGTGCTTTGCAGCACGGGCACGTTCGAGGTCGATCCCCCATCGGCCACCGAGATGGCGCGCCGCCGCGCCGAGGTGCTGGGCCGCAGCCTGCCCTGGCTGGTGCTTGAAGAGGGCGGCGTCGTGCTTGGCTACACGTATTGCAACTGGTTCAAGCCGCGCCCGGCCTATCGGTTTTCGGCTGAAGATTCGATTTACCTGCACCCTGGCGCGCACGGGCGCGGCTTGGCGCGCGCCCTGCTGGCCGAACTGGGCGCGCGAGCGCAACGCGCTGGCGTGCGCAAGCTCATTGCCGTGATTGGCGACGCGGCCAACGCCAGCTCCATTGGCGCGCACCGCGCCTGCGGCTATCTGCCCGTGGGCGTCATTGCAGCTTGCGGCTGGAAGTTTGGGCGCTGGCTGGACATTGTTCTGATGGAAAAATCCCTGGGCTTTGGCGCCAGCCAGCCAGCCTCGGCCTGACCGACCGGCTGCTCGATCTGGCGCGCGCGGCGCGCCAATCAGGGTAAATCAGAACAGCAGCGTACTGACCCAATAGGCCAGCGCGGCCACCAGAGCGGCTGCCGGAATGGTCAGCACCCAGGCCCACACGATGTTGCCCGCCACACCCCAGCGCACAGCCGCCGCGCGCTGCGTGGAACCCACACCCACAATGGCACCGGTGATGGTGTGCGTGGTGGACACGGGAATGCCCAGCCCGGTGGCAACAAACAGCGTGAGCGCGCCGCCCGTTTCAGCGCAGAACCCGCCCACCGGCTTGAGCTTGGTGATTTTCTGGCCCATGGTTTTCACGATGCGCCAACCGCCGAACATGGTGCCCAGGCCGATGGCGGCGTAGCAACTGACCACGGCCCACACGGGCGGCTCGGCATCGCCCGCGGCACTGTAGCCCGTGGCGATGAGCAGCATCCAGATGATGCCGATGGTTTTCTGCGCGTCGTTGCCGCCGTGCCCCAGGCTGTAGGCCCCGGCTGAAAGCAGTTGCAGCCGCCTGAACCAGTGATCGACCTTGCTGGGCCGCGCGCGGCGGCACAGCCAGGCCACCAGCACCATCATCAGCGAGCCAAGCAGGTACCCGAGCAGCGGCGAGACAAAAATGAAGACCACGGTTTTGACGATACCCGATGTCACCAGCACGCCCGGCCCGGCCTTGGCCGCCGCCGCGCCCACGATGCCGCCAATCAGTGCGTGCGACGAACTGCTGGGAATGCCCCAGTGCCAGGTGGCCAGATTCCAGACGATGGCGCCCACCAGCGCGCCGAACACCACGTTCACGTCCACCACGCCGGGCTGCACAATGCCCTTGCCCACAGTGGCGGCCACCGACAGGTGGAAGATGAAGATGGCCACCACATTGAAAAAGGCCGCAAAGACCACGGCCTGGGTCGGCTTGAGAACGCCGGTTGACACCACGGTGGCAATCGAATTGGCCGCGTCGTGAAACCCGTTCATGAAGTCGAAGGCGATGGCCATCAGCACCAGCAACACGACCACCCACAAAGCTGCCTGCACCGTTTCCATAAAGTACCGTGACGTGATTTCTTCTTCTTGCGCGCGCGGGCGTGTCTCGCCTGGCCCGCTCAGGCGTTTTCGAGCACGATGCCCTCGATCTGGTTGGCCACCGCCTTGCATTTGTCGGTCACGGTTTCCAGCAGTTCGTACACTTCTTTTTGCTTGATGAGTTCACGCACGTCGGGCTGCTGCCTGAACAACTGGCCGATGGCGCCACGCATGACGCGGTCGGCATCGGCTTCCAGTTGCGCGATCTCGGCGCAGGTTTTCAGCGCATCGTCGGCGCTGGCCTGCTCGGAAATCCTGCCCAGCAGGCCCACGGCGTGGGCCAGCCGGTTGCAGCAGCGCACGGACAAATCGGTCAGGCTGCGCATCTCGTCGGTCAGGCGCGCCATCTCGTAGAGCGCCAGCGTTTCGGCCAGGTTTTGCAGCAGGTCAACCACGTCGTCCATGCGGTTGACCAGTTCATGAATCTGCTCGCGGTCTATGGGCGTGATGAACGTGGTGTGGATCAGGCGGTTGACTTGGCCGGTAACCAGATCGGCGGCGGCCTCGGCGCGATCGACCGCCTGGCTGTACTGCTGGCTCAACCGGGGGTCGCCGTAATGGCCGACCAGATCGGAAAAAGCCGCCGCGGCTTCGGAAATGTGGGCTGCATGCTGGTTGAATAGCTCAAAAAAATTGCCGCTTTTGGGCAAGAGCTTGGAGAACAGCATGAACAAACACTTTTCTGATTGTGACTGAACCGTGTATTTTAAATGTAATCAATGTGCCTTTTCCGCAATGCAGCCGACATGTGGCGCTTTGCACCAAAGAGTGCTCATCCTCTCTCGCCCCTACCGGGGCACTCTCTCCCTAAAAGGGAGAGAGGAAGGTATGCGCGGTGCGCAATCATTGATTGCCATCGCCACCTTGGGCAAATGTGGCGCATTTGTATTTTTTACCCTCGCCCCTTGAGGTGAGGGGTTCAGCCATGCAAACTGGAGCAGCGTTGTGCCAACCCTCTCTCGCCCCTTCGGGGCAATCTCTCCCATGAATGGGAGAGAGGAAGACAGGCGGCTGCGCGAGCAGTAAAGGCTTCGCACCAATGAAAGGTGGATTGCCACGCGCCCTGCGGGCACTCGCAATGACGACGAGGTGGGCTGTGGTTGCAATGACGGAGAGGCGAAAGCGCACCTCTCTGCCCCGCAACGACGCGCAAGAACAGCAGCGTCCCGTTTTGCGATCTTCGAACGCAATGACGATGCTCTGGGGGATTGTCGCGCGCCGCGCCGCTACAATGCGCGGCAATCTTGAGCGCGCGCAGAGCACATGGAATACCCCGGTCATTTGTTTGTGGTGGCAGCCCCGAGCGGGACGGGCAAATCGAGTCTGGTCAAGGCGCTGATAGAGGCCGATGCGGGCGTGCGCCCTTCGATTTCTCACACCACGCGCAAGCCGCGCGGGCAGGAGCGGCATGGCCGCGAATATTTCTTTGTCAGCCAGGAAGCGTTCGACGCGCTGGCCGAACGCGGCGGCTTTGTGGAATGGGCCTTGGTGCATGGCAACCGCTACGGCACATCGCGCCAGGGCATCGAGCAGCGCATGGCCGAAGGCGGCGATGTGGTGCTCGAAATCGACTGGCAAGGCGCGCTGCAAATCAAGCAACGCTTTGCCAACGCCGTGCTCATCTTTGTGCTCCCGCCCAGCCTGGCCGAGTTGCGCGCCCGGCTCCAGCACCGCGGCGAGGACGCGCCCGAAGTCATTGACCTGCGCATGCAAAACGTGGGCCAGGAGTTGGCGCAGGTCGAAAAGTTCGACTTCGTTATAATTAACGAATTGTTTGAACGCGCTCTTTCCGACCTCAAAGCCATTGTGCACGCGCAACGCCTGCGCTACAGCGCGCAAAGGGCCGCCCGGCCAGAGACGTTCAAGGCATTGAACATCGACTGACGATACGCCCATCATTCCCTTTTGCTCCCGTTCTACGGATCGCACTCGCACCCAAACCGCCCTGACCGAACACGGGTCTTGGCCCCATTCTCACTACCTGTTTTTTTGGACACACAACCGCCATGGCACGCATCACCGTTGAAGACGCACTGGAAAAAATCCCCAACCGCTTTCAGCTTGTGTTGGTTGCCACCTACCGCGCCCGCATGCTCAAGCAAGGCCACGCGCCCAAGGTGGAGACCAGCAACAAGCCCGGTGTGACCGCGCTGCGCGAGATTGCGGCGGGCGAGGTGGGTCTGGAAATGCTCAAGAAAGTCGCTTGAACCCAATCTACAAGCCGCCGCCGTCCCCGGCGCGTGCAACAGCCGCAAGCGCCATCATGGCGCTTTTTTGTTGCGTGCTCCCGAAATGGCGTGCACAAAACAGTGTCGGCGTGGTTAAATCTGGCCCATGAGCGCGCTGACTCCGCCAACCACTGCCTCTGCCGACGCCTTGCCGCCAGATGTCGCGGTTGAAGCGGCCAGGATTTCGGCTGCCAGCTTTGCCGCGCTGGAGAGCAAGATTGCCTACCTTGGCGACGAAGACCGCCAACTGCTTGGCAGCGCCTACCGCTTTGCCGACCGGGTGCACCTGGGGCAAATGCGCAAAAACGGCGAACCCTACATCACGCACCCCATCGCCGTGGCGTCCCAGTGCGCCGACTGGAAGCTCGACACGCCAGCCCTGATTGCTGCCCTTTTGCACGACGCCATGGAAGACTGCGACGTCACCAAGAGCGATCTGGCCGAACAGTTTGGCTCGACCGTCTCTGAACTGGTCGACGGGCTGACCAAGCTCGACAAGCTGCAATTTGACAACCGCGAGGAAAACCAGGCCGAATCGTTTCGCAAAATGCTGCTGGCCATGGCGCGCGATGTGCGCGTCATCCTCATCAAGCTGGCCGATCGCACGCACAACATGCGCACCCTGGGCGACATGCCGCGCCGCAAATGGGAACGCATTTCCACCGAAACACTGGAAGTGTATGCGCCCATTGCGCACCGCCTGGGCCTGAACCAGACTTACCGCGAGTTACAGGACCTGGCTTTTCGCCACCTCATGCCGTGGCGCTACAGCGTGCTGTCCAAGGCCATCCAGCGCGCCCACCAGCGCCGCCGCGATCTGATCCAGAATGTGCAACGCGAGTTGGAAACCGCACTGGTGGGCGCGGGCCTGACGGCAAGCGTCATCGCGCGCGAGAAAACGCTTTACTCCATTTACCGCAAGATGGACGAAAAGCGCCTTTCCTTCGCCCAGGTCAACGACCTGTATGGCCTGCGCGTCATCGTGTCCAGCGTTGCATCGTGCTATTTCGCGCTCGGGCTTTTGCACCAGATCTACAAGCCGGTGCCCGGACGCTTCAAAGACTACATCGCCATTCCCAAGATCAATGGCTACCAAGCGCTGCACACCACGCTCATCGGCCCGGCGCACGTGAACATGGAAGTGCAGATTCGCACCGAGCAAATGGACATCGTGGCCGAAAGCGGCGTGGCCGCGCACTGGCTGTACAAGGTCAGCGGCGGCGCCAGCAAGGACGATTTAGGCTCGCAGTGGCTTCAGTCGCTGCTCGACATCCAGCAGGAAACGCGCGACCCCACCGAATTTCTGGACAACGTCAAGGGCGACCTCATCCCCGACGCGGTCTACGTATTCACGCCCAAAGGGCAGATCATGGCGCTGCCCAACGGCGCGACGGTGGTCGATTTTGCCTATGCCATTCACAGCAGCGTGGGCGACCACACGGTGGCCGCCAAAGTCAATGGCGAGCAGGTTCCGCTGCGCTCCGAATTGAGCAATGGCGACGTGGTGGAAATCGTCACGGCGCCGGTCTCCTCGCCCAACCCGGCATGGCTGGGCTTTGTGCGCACGGGCCGCGCGCGCTCCAAAATTCGGCATTACCTGAAAACCCTGGCGCAAAACGAATCCGCGGGCCTGGGCGAAAAAATGCTGGCGCAGGCGCTGCGCTCGGAAGGGCTGGCGCAACTGCCTGCCGACGACGATGCACAGTCGCAGGACATCTGGGAAAAGCTGCTGCGCTTTACAGGCAACCGCACGCGCGAGGAGCTGATGGCTGACATCGGTCTGGGCAAGCGCGTGGCCTCCATCGTCGCCAATCGCCTGGCCAGTCTGTTGCAGGCCCAGGGCGTCAAGCCCGACGCGCTGATGCTCACGCGCGAACGCTTTACCGAGCACGAAAAACTCTCGCAAGGCGCCGTGGTACTGGACGGCAGCGACAACGCGGCCATCAAATACGCGACGTGCTGCCGCCCGATTCCGGGCGACCCGGTGGTCGGCTACCTGGGACGCGGCGAAGGTCTGGTGGTACACACCGCCGACTGCACCGTCGCCAGGCGTTTGCGCCACAAGGACGCCGAGCGTTTCATCACCGTGGAATGGTCGGACGAGTCAACGCGCACATTCCCGGTGGGCGTGGCCGTGACCGTGAGCAATGGCAAAGGCGTCCTGGCGCGCCTGGCGGCCGCACTGACCAATGCCGACGCGGACATCGTGCACATGGGCATGGCCGACGAATCGGCCCGGGATGCAGCCGAAATGCGCTTCATCCTCGGAGTGCGCAACACCGCGCACCTGGACGCCGTGCTGCGCCTGGTGCGGCGCACGCCATCGGTGCTGCGCGCCGCGCGCATCAAGCCCGCGGCCAGCGCCTAGAGCGGTTTTGGCTCGTGGGCATGCGGCTCCCGGGCTTTTTGCACCGAGAGTGTCCGAAAGTCATTTTGCGAGCACTTCAACCGGAACGGTTTCAAATTCTTTGCCCC
>JAISNB010000047.1 GCA_031276435.1 Burkholderiaceae bacterium
GGAAGCGCCAAAATACTTTTGCCCTTCCATCCACAAACCAATCAGGCGCTCGCCATCGCTTGCCAGCCAAAGCTGACCGATTGGAGACCCATATTGCGTTGTATAAACCATGATCGTCCGCTCCAGATCGCGCCGCCACAAACCCCGTTCCAGCACATTGTATCTTCTTGCCCCGCAAGCGCGGTCTTTCCGGCGTTTCGGCTTGCGGCTTTTTTGATGGCCGAAGCGTTTGCTTGCTTCGTGGATTGCCTGCCACGTCGCTTTGCGCTTCGCAATGACGGAGAGGGCAATCTAGCCGTTTGGAGCAGCAGGGGGAAGATGCAGGGGGATTTGCCCCCTTTCTTCCTTCAAGTCAGACAGAAGATCGGCAAAGCAAGCATCCTCTGTGCGTCCCGCCGTATCCACCACGATACGCGGCCTTGTCCAGCGGTGGTATTCGTGCGCTTCAACCGCCGCCCATGTGGGAAGCCTGAGGCCGGACACGGTGCAATGACGGAATTCAATGCGTCGGCGGTGCTCCGCCCGATCCGAGCACAGCGTCTCGATGTTGACGCAGCGGCAACCGTGATTGCGGGCGATCTGTTCCCACGCCGCGCGGGTGATGTCGATCGCGTTGCAGGAATCGGCCACGACGCTCACGCCCAAGCGCAAGTTGTCCTCCGCCAGCCGGTAAGCAAGGCGATAGCCTTCTTCCTGCACATCCACCGCGCACAAATCGCGGAGCGCCTGCTCAATGGTGTCGATGCGCAAATACGCCGCGCCAAATTCCCGCGCCAGACGCTGTGCAAGCGTCGTTTTGCCCGTGCCGGGCAAGCCAGAAAAAACGCAGAGCAGCGCGGGGGCAGGAGCGCGCGCCATGACCATCAATGCTGCGTTTTTGAGAACGCAGTGAGCATCACGACGCTTGCCGCGAAGAGGCGCAGTTTTGCGCGACCCATTGCGCAAATTCAGCCGTGGCCCGCGCGGGCAGGGCCACGATGGCAGGCAGGCGGTACGGGTGCTGGCGGCGCAGTTCGGTCACCAAAGCGGCGCTGCGCCCGGGTGTGGTTTTGAAAAGCAGGCGCCATTCCGGCTCATGCCGCACGGCGCCGTCCCAGTCGTAAATGCTTTCGATGCCCTGTATTTGCGCGCAGGAGGCCAGGCGGTTTTCAACCATCTGCCGGCCAAGCCGCTGCGCGTCGGCCTGGCTGCCCACGGTGGTCAACACCATCTGGATGCTCGCTCCATCGGGCATGGCGGATTTTCCGGGCATTTTTACTTGGCCTTGAGGCCCATGTGGTCGAGCGCGGTTTGCAACTGGTGCACGCAGCGGTCCACGTTGGCCCATTTGTCGAGTCCGAACAGGCCCACGCGGAAAGTGCGAAAGTCGGCTGGCTCGTCGCACATCAGCGCCACGCCACTGGCCGTTTGCAAGCCTTGCGCCGCGAAGGCGCTGGCGTTCTGGATGTCTGGATCGCCGGTGTAGCTGACCACCACACCCGGCGCCTGGAAGCCCTGGGCCGCCACGCTGGGCAGGCCGCGCGCTTCAAACAGTTGGCGCACTTTGCGACCCAGTTCGATTTGCTGCTCGCGCACTTTGGCAAAGCCGCGCTGCCGGGTTTGCTGCATGGCTTCGCGCAGGTTCAGCAGCGCCATGGTCGGCATGGTGGCGTGGTAGGCGTGGCCGCCGCTTTCGTAGGCTTGCATGATTTGCCACCATTTCCTGAGGTCGCACGAGAAGCTGCTGCTCGCCGTGTCTTCCAGCGCCTGCCGCGCGCGCGCCGACAGGCACACCATGGCGCAGCCCGGCGCGCTGCTCCAGCCTTTTTGTGGCGCGGAAAGCAGCACATCCACTCCGATGGCTTTCATGTCCACCCACATCGCGCCCGAGGCAATGCAGTCCAGCACGAACAAGCCGTCGCCCGCAGCGTGGGTGGCCTGCGCGATCTGCCGCATGTAGGCGTCGGGCAGCATCATGCCGCTGGCCGTTTCCACGTGCGGGGCAAACACCACCGCGGGCTTTTCGCGCGCGATGGCGGCCAGCACCTCTTCGATCGGGGCGGGCGTCCACGGCGCTTGGCTGCCGCCCGTGGCGGCGCGGCGCGCCTTGAGCACCGTGATGCTGGCAGGCGCGGTGATCTGGCCCATCTCCAGAATCTGGCTCCAGCGGAAGCTGAAAAAACCATTGCGCAGCACCAGCACTTTCTGGCCATTGGCAAACTGGCGCGCCACCGCTTCCATGCCGAAGCTGCCGCTGCCGGGCACGATGGCCGTCGCGTCGGCTTGGTACACCTCTTTGAGGATGGCGGAAATGTCGGTCATGACGCGCTGGAAGCGCCTGGACATGTGGTTGAGCGCGCGGTCGGTGTAGACCACCGAAAATTCAAGCAAGCCCTCGGGGTCTATATCAGGCAGCAATCCTGGCATGGGTTTTCTCCGGTAACTGGCGCGGCCCGCAAACAAAACAGCCTTCCGCCGCGCGCGATGGTGCGCCATTATCCCGCCAGCCTCGCGAAGTGGCGCGCGCGCTTTGCCATGGCGTGCGCAAAACCAGGCGAGCAGCGTATCTCCACAAACAAGGGCGCGCTGGCGCCGCAGCAGTTTTTGGCCATTGCCTTACAGTACAGCACATGGATGTCTACGCCTTGTTTGCAGCGTTCGGGAAAAGCCTGCTGTTTGCGCTGGCCGCCGTGCTGCCCATCTTGAATCCACCGGCCACGGTGCCGCTGTTCATCGATCTGACGGGCGATCTGGATTCGGGCATGCGGCGCTCGCTGGCCAGACACATCGGCCTGAATGTGGCGCTCATGCTCATGGGCGTCATCCTGATTGGCACGTATGTACTGGCGTTTTTTGGCATCTCCCTGCCCATCGTGCGCGTGGCGGGCGGGCTGATTGTGGCCTACAACGCCTGGCGGCTGCTGTCGGCCCAACCGGCGGAGCGGCCCGACTCCTCGCAGCAGTCCGTGGTCAACGCCATGTCGCAGCAGGATTTGCAGCTCAAGGCGTTCTACCCCATGACTTTTCCACTGACCTGCGGGCCAGGCTCCATTTCGGCGGCCATCGCCGTGGGCGCCAGCCTGCACAGCAGCCGCCAGCACTGGGGCGTTACCGCCGCCAACTTCAGCGGCGGCATCGCGGCCATGCTCATCGTGGGCGTACTGGTCTGGCTGACCTTTCGCTACGCCGATTACCTGCTGTACCTGCTGGGCAAGGTGGGCACCGTGGTCTTCCTGCGCCTGGCGGCCTTCATCCTGCTGTGCGTGGGCGTGCAAATCATCTGGAACGGCGCCAGCGTGCTGCTGCTGGACTTGTTGCGCGCCGCTTGAAGCCAGAGAGGCAGCGCGCGGCGGCGCGGCTGCATTCGTTGTGACGCGCGCGCTCCCAGCGAAAAAGCCGCGCCATGGTCTTTTTGACGGCGCCCGGGCGGCGTTACGCAAAAAATAGTGCACAAACTCTAAAACCGCGCGGCGACACATTCCAGCCCCCTGTTACAGACTAAGATGCCCGGTGACACTCTCGCGCCTGGCGCCACACAGTGGGTGCGGTGCAATGCGCGCTTTGCAGCAACTGATTTTTTTACCTGACTGGAGATTTACCTCATGAGCATTCAAACCGTTGGAATCATTGGCGCTGGCACCATGGGCAGCGGCATTGCCCAGACCTGTGCTGTTTCTGGCCTGCAAGTGGTGATGGTCGACATCTCCCAGGCCGCCGTCGACAAGGGGCTGGCCACCGTCGGCGCCAGCCTGGAGCGTCTGGTCAAGAAAGAAAAAATCAGCGAGGCCGACAAAGCCGCCGCCTTGGGCCGCATCAAGGGATCGGTGCAGTACGACGACCTGAAGGGCGCGCAACTGGTGGTTGAAGCGGCCACCGAAAACCACGAACTGAAGAACAAAATCCTCAAGCAAGTCGATGCGCTGCTGCCCGCCGAGACCATCATCGCCACCAACACCTCGTCCATCTCCATCACGCAGCTGGCGGCCATCACCAGTCGCCCCGACCGCTTTGTGGGCATGCACTTTTTCAACCCGGTGCCGATAATGGCACTGGTAGAAATCATCCGCGGCCTGCAAACCAGCGATGCTACGCACGCTGCCGTCAAGGCGCTGGCCGAAAAACTGGGCAAAAGCCCCATCACGGTCAAGAACGCTCCGGGCTTTGTGGTCAACCGCATCCTGCTGCCCATGATCAACGAGGCGTTTTTCGTCCTGGCCGAAGGCCTGGCATCGCCCGAAGACATAGACGCCGGCATGAAATTGGGCTGCAACCACCCCATTGGCCCGCTGGCGCTGGCCGACATGATCGGGCTGGACGTTTGCCTTGCCATCATGGAAACCTACCTGCAGGAATACGGCGACAGCAAATACCGCCCCAGCCAGTTGCTCACGGAATATGTCGCCGCTGGCCGCCTGGGCCGCAAAACCAAGCGCGGCGTTTACGCCTACTAAGGCCTGTTGGCGGCCCTGTCCATTGGGCGTTTTGCGCGCGCCACAGCGGTTTGGCGCAAGCATTGCATTGAGTGCGTGCACTCGCTTTCAATCAGAACTCAATGCAACAGCGCAGCCGCTGGCCCCACTTCCACCACTTCTGTTGTGCCCACGCTGGCATGCCGCGCCATCAAGCGCCAGCCCAATGCGGTTTTCCCGAAAATCAGTGTGGCGACCACCCAGACTTGCTGCGGCCCGTCGTCTGTCAGCACCGCCAGTTTTTCCAGAATGCTGTGGATGCTCAGTTCCGCCGTTTCGCACTTGCGCACGTATTCTGGCGA
>JAISNB010000090.1 GCA_031276435.1 Burkholderiaceae bacterium
CATGCCCATTTATGCCTACGAATGTACGTCTTGTGGCTTTGCCAAGGATGTGTTGCAAAAAATTTCCGATGCCCCGCTTTCCGTTTGTCCGAGTTGCGGTCAACCCACTTTGCGAAAGCAGGTGACGGCAGCCGGTTTCCAGCTCAAGGGTTCGGGCTGGTACGTCACTGATTTTCGCGGCAGTGGCGGCGGCAAGGGCGCGGGTGAAAACGACGGCAAGAGTGCGCCTGCCGCATCGGGCGGCAGTGAAGCCGCCGCGCCCGCGGCGGCAGAGGCTGGCAAAGCGGCCAGCGCGAAGCCCAAGCAGCCAGCCGAAGGCGCCAAGACGGCAGCGGCCAGCAAGCCGCCAGCTCCTTGAGGGCTTGCGCCCACCATCGACGGGTATTGCATTGCAGCGCAGCCATGATGTCCAAGTTTCGCCAGTACTTTTTGACCGGTCTTTTGACGTGGTTGCCCATGATGGTGACCGTATGGGTGCTGGTCTGGCTGGTGGGCGTGTTCAACGGGGTGTTCCTGGGCATTCTGGGCGCGGCCGAGGCGGTGTTGCCCGGCATGGGCGTGGTGGGCGACAAGCTGCGCCAGATTCCCGGGCTGGGTGTGATTTTGGTGGTTGTCATCCTGCTGGGTACGGGCCTGTTCGTGGCCAACATCTTTGGCCAGTGGTGGCTCAGGCAATGGAGCAAGGTGGTCAACCACATTCCGGTGGTGCGCAACATTTACTCCAGCGTCAAGCAGGTTTCGGACACGCTGTTTTCCGGTTCCAGCCAGGCGTTTTCCAAGGCGGTGCTGGTGCAGTATCCGCGCCAGGGCGCATGGACCATTGCCTTTTTGACCGGCAAACCCGGCGGCGAGGTGGCGGGCCATCTGGCGGGCGAGCATTTGAGTCTTTACGTGCCCACCACGCCCAATCCGACGTCCGGTTTTTTCATCATGGTGCCGCGCGCCGATGTGATCGAGTTGCGCATGGGTGTGGATGCGGCGCTCAAGTACGTGATTTCCATGGGCGTGGTGGCGCCGGTTGCTGTTGATGCGCCGCCGCTCTTGCCCGATGGTGGGGCGCAAGGCGCCGCCCCGCCACCACAGACGGGCATGCCCGATTAACCTAACCCGGTCTCAACTGGCGCACAGATGTGCGCGTGCCTGCCGGTTTGTCCAGAAAGTGAACAACATGTCAGATTCCAATACCGCCATTGCTCCCATGCGCAGTCATTACTGCGGTTTGGTGACGGAGGCGCTCAACGGCCAGAGCGTATCGCTGTGCGGGTGGGTCAATCGCAGGCGCGATCACGGCGGCGTGATTTTTGTGGATTTGCGCGACCGCGAAGGCTTTGTGCAGGTGGTGTGCGACCCCGACCGCCCCGCGATGTTCAAGGTGGCCGAGGACTTGCGCAACGAGTTTTGCATCCAGGTCAAGGGGCTGGTGCGCCCGCGGCCCGAGGGCACGGTCAATGCCGATCTCAAGAGCGGCAGGATCGAGGTGCTGTGCCACGATCTGGTGGTGCTCAACGCGTCGGTGACGCCGCCGTTCCAGCTTGACGACGAGAACCTGTCGGAGACCACGCGGCTGACGCATCGCGTACTCGATTTGCGCCGCCCCTTCATGCAGCGCAACCTCATGCTGCGCTACAAGGTGGCCATGGCCGCGCGCCGGTATCTGGACGAAAACGGCTTCGTCGATATTGAAACGCCCATGCTCACCAAGAGCACGCCCGAAGGCGCGCGCGACTATCTGGTGCCCAGCCGTGTGCACGACGGCCAGTTTTTCGCGCTGCCGCAGTCGCCGCAGTTGTTCAAGCAATTGCTGATGGTGGCCGGTTTTGACCGCTACTACCAGATCACCAAGTGTTTTCGTGACGAGGATTTGCGCGCCGACCGCCAACCCGAGTTCACGCAGATTGACATCGAAACCTCTTTCCTGGGCGAGCAGGAAATCCGCGACCTGTTCCAGCGCATGATTGCGCGCGTGTTCCAGGAGACGCTGGGCATTGATCTGGGCGAATTCCCGGTCATGCCCTATGCCGAGGCCATGCACCGCTTTGGCTCGGACAAGCCCGATTTGCGCGTCAAGCTCGAACTGACCGAACTGACCGACGTCATGCGCGACGTGGATTTCAAGGTGTTCAGCGGCCCGGCGGCCATGGCGGGCGGGCGCGTGGTGGCGCTGCGCGTGCCGGGTGGCGCCGAAATCAGCCGTGGCGAGATCGACGGCTACACCGAATTCGTCAGGATCTACGGCGCCAGGGGGCTGGCCTGGATCAAGGTCAACGATGTGGCCCAGGGCCGCGACGGCCTGCAATCGCCCGTTGTCAAGAACCTGCACGACGCGGCCATTGCCGAAATTCTCCGGCGCAGCGGCGCGCAAAATGGCGACATTCTGTTTTTCGGTGCCGACAAGGCCAAGGTGGTCAACGACGCCATCGGCGCGCTGCGCCTGAAAATCGGGCACAGCGAGCTGGCCAGGAAAAACGGCCTGTTTCAAGACCGCTGGGCGCCGCTGTGGGTGGTGGATTTCCCCATGTTCGAGTACGACGAAGAGGAAAAACGCTGGAGCGCCATGCACCATCCGTTTACCAGTCCCAAGGACGGGCATGAGGACTGGCTCGAATCCGACCCCGGGCGCTGCCTGGCCAAAGCCTACGACATGGTGCTCAATGGCTGGGAGCTTGGCGGCGGCTCCATCCGCATCCACCGCGCCGACGTGCAAAACAAGGTGTTCGCCGCGCTCAAAATTGACGCCGAAGAGGCGCGCTCCAAATTCGGCTTCCTGCTGGACGCGCTGCAATACGGCGCGCCGCCACATGGCGGACTGGCCTTTGGCCTGGATCGGCTGGTCACGCTGATGACGGGCGCGGAATCGATCCGCGACGTGATCGCCTTCCCCAAAACGCAGCGCGCCCAGTGCCTGCTCACGCACGCGCCCAGTCTGGTGGATGAAAAGCAATTGCGCGAATTGCACATCCGCCTGCGCAACCCGCAACCCGATGCCTGATCGAGCGAGCGCACGCACGGGCCAATGGCTGCCAGAAGGCCCAAACGCGCAGGGCGGCCAGCTTGCGCTACCATGTCGGCCTATTCAAAGGAGTTTTCACATGTCTGACCCGATTGATTCCGAAGTGGAAAGCAAAGAACAACTGGTGGCCAATTTGCGCCGCGTGATCGCCGATGCCGAAGATTTGTTGGAAGCAACGGCCGGACACGTCGACAGCAAAGTGACCGAACTGCGCCTTCGCGCCAAGGAAAACCTGCTGCTCGCGCGCGAAAAGCTGGCCGACGTGGACGCCGCCGTGCGCGAGCGGGCGCGCCGCGCCGCGCAAGCCACGGACGACTACGTGCACGACAACCCCTGGTCGTCCATTGGCGCCGCTGCCGCCCTGGGCTTGCTCATTGGCGTGCTGCTCGGCTCGTCGCGCCGCTGATTGCGCGCGCCACGCGCCTTGTTGCCGCGCCTCTTTCCCGGCGCGTTGGCTGGCCCTGTGGCCTGGTCAAACGCCGGATTTTTGAGCGCCTGAACCCCACCTACGACACGACGACATGGCTGCTTCTTCGTCCCCGCAACCCGCTGGCGCGGCGCGCCGCTTGCGCGCGCTGCTGGCCGATCTGGTCGAACTGGCACAAGTGCGGCTCGAATTGTTTCTGGTCGAGTCGCGGCTGGAAGCCTCGCGTCTGGCGCTGGTCCTGGTGCTGGGCGCGCTGGGCATCGTGCTGCTCAGCCTTGGGCTGATCTTTCTGGCTGTTTTCATCACCGTGTTGCTCTGGGACACGCACCGCGAAGTGGTGCTGGCCGTGTTCACGACACTGTTTCTCGCCGGTGGCGGCACGCTGCTGCTGCTGGCGCGCGCCAGACTGCGGCAGGGCGCGGCGCACATGTTTGCCGCCACGCGCGCCGAACTGCAACACGATCGGGAGCGGCTGCGCTCATGAACGCGGACAATCAAGACCTGATCGCGCGACGCGAGCAACTGCGGCTGCGCTCTGCGCACCTGCGCGAGCAACTGGTGGTGCGCGTGCAGGTGCTGCGGCCAGCCGCGCGCCTGGCCGATTCGGTGCAGAACGGCGTGGGCTGGGCCAAAAGCCACCCGCAGTGGCTGGCGCTGGCGGGCGCCGCCGTTTTGCTCGGAACCATGGCCGTGCGCCCCAGACGCGTACTGGCACTGGGGCTGCGCGCATGGTCGGGCTGGCAAATGTTCCGGAAAATCAAACCCGTGGCCATGGCCCTGATGGGGCGGCGCTAAGCCGCGTCACTGCCCCGCCAGTTGCCAAGCTGCGCGGCGCTTGCCCGAAAGCCTTGCCGACCAACCGCACGCCAAGCGGCAACGCCCGCGCGCGGTGACGCCCCCAAAAACACCCGAACAGGTTGCAGGAGTTTTCAGTGAAATCCAACCCGGAGACTTCTTTCTCGCCCCCCTTGCCACAAGAACATGCGCAGCCCGTATTGCGGGTTGCCACCTACAACATCCACAAGGGTGTCCAGGGTTTGGGGCCAGCGCGCCGACTGGAAATCCACAACCTGGCGCTGGCCGTGGACACGCTGGATGCCGACATCGTCTGCTTGCAGGAAGTGCGGCGCCTCAACCGGCGCGAAGCACGTTACTTCACACACTGGCCCGACTTGCCGCAGGCCGATTTCCTGGCCCCTGAAGGCTACGAAGCGGTATACGCCACCAACGCCGTCACGCGCCAGGGCGAACATGGCAACGCGCTGCTTTCGCGCTGGCCGGTCATCGCACACAACCACATCGACATCTCGGACCACCGCTTCGAGCAACGCGGCATCCTGCACGTGCAATTGCTGGTGCATGCGCGCCCAATGCACGTCATCGTGGTGCACTTTGGCCTGATCCCCGCAAGCCGTCGCCGCCAAACCGAGCAACTGCGACGCTACATCGCCCGCGAAATACCGCCCAACCAGCAACTCGTGGTCGCGGGCGACTTCAACGAATGGGGCGCCGCGACGCACCGGATATTGAGCACGGACGCACTGCGTTGTGCGGCCCACAAAGCACTGACCTACCCATCGCGCCTGCCGATTGCGCAACTCGACCGCATCTACGCGCGCGGGCTGCAACCCGTCAGCCTGATGGCGCCACGCGGCAAAATCTGGAGCCGCATGTCAGACCACCTGCCGCTGATCGCCGAATTCAAACTGTAACCCCCAGTCGGCGCAAGGCAGGCCAAACACTGATACGATGCCTAGCCATCATGCAAGCCAAACCTGAACACGACCTCTTGGCGCCGGACGACGCGGGCGCGCCTGTCTCCGCCAGAATCCGCGAGCGCCTGCGCGCCGCCGGACAGCGGTTTCACGCCAACGACAACATCGCCGACTTCATCTGGCCGGGCGAACTCGACCAACTCATCGACGAAGTACAGGCCAAAATGCAAGGCGTGCTCGAAAGCATGGTCATCGACACCGCGAGCGACCACAACACAACCGACACCGCGCGGCGCATGGCAAAAATGTACCTGCGCGAAGTATTCCGGGGCCGCTACACGCCGCAACCGGCCGTCTCGGAATTCCCCAACGCCGAACGCCTCAACGAACTGATGATCGTAGGGCCAATCACCGTGCGCAGCGCGTGCAGCCACCATCTCTGCCCGGTCATCGGCAAACTGTGGGTCGGCCTGCTGCCCAACCAGAACACCAACGTCATCGGCCTGTCCAAATTCGCGCGACTGGCCGAATGGGTCATGAACCGCCCGCAAATACAGGAAGAAGCCGTCGTGCAACTGGCCGATCTGATCCAGCAAAAAACGCAACCCGACGGCTTGGCGCTGGTCATGCAGGCCACACACTACTGCGTCGCATGGCGCGGCGTGCGCGACATCGACAGCAAAATGATCAACTCGGTCATGCGCGGCGTTTTCCTCAAAAACGAGGCGCTGCGCCGAGAATTTCTCTCGCTGATCCCGCAGAGATATTAGCGCCGCCGCCGCGCACAGGCAGCGGACAACCGCAACGTCTTTGACACACGCCGCAACAAAAAAGCCACTTTGGGGAAAGTGGCATTTTGAATGCGCGCTTTGCCAGTGCTTGAATTCAATGAAAACCAATAGCTTGTGCTCTCCGCCACGCCTTTGATTTGCGCCTGGTGTTCTTGACATTTTGAGGCACTTGCTTCATGCCTCACGGATTGCCAATGTCGCTTCGCTCCTCGCAATGACGACAAGGTAAGTTGTGGTTGCCAATGAAGGGGAACAAAGGAAGCTCCTCTCGTCATTGCCCTCGCCTCCCGTGAGGGAGAGGGCGCAAAGCGCCGGGAGTAGGGGACACATGTACGCGTCCACACTGCGTACTGGAAGGCAACTACAGACAAATTCTCGTCATTGCGAGCGCCGCAGGCGCGTGGCAATCCAGTTGAAGCCTTGCAATCTGCTGCAATGTCTTGGGAAAATTCAGCCGCTGCATAGATTGCCACGTCGCTTCGCTCCTCGCAATGACGGAAATAGAGAAAGCACCTCTCTTCATTGCCCTCGCCCCTTGGGGCAGGATGGCGCGCAGCGCCGGGTGTGTAGAGAACGCATGTACGCGCCCACACTGCGTGCTGGGAGGCTGCTACAAACAAATCCCCGTCATTGCGAGCGCCGCAGGCGCGTGGCAATCCAGTTGAAGCCTTGCAATCTGCGCAATGTCTTGGGGGAATTCAGCCGTTGCATGGATTGCTGCCACGTCGCTTCGCTCCTCGCAATGACGGAAATAGAGAAAGTGCCTCTCTTCATTGCCCTCGCCCCTTGGGGAGAGGGCGGCGCGTAGCGCCGGGAGAGGGGTACTCCAACACAAAGCAACAGCTATGAAAAAGCCACCCCGAAGAGTGGCTTTTAAACAGCACGGATTTCCCGCGCGCGATT
>JAISNB010000110.1 GCA_031276435.1 Burkholderiaceae bacterium
GCCCTGGCGGTCGGTCGCCAAAATGGCGACGTCCACCGGGTAGGCTTGCGCTTTTTTGGCCCAGTCGACTTCGATCACGCGGTCGGGCGCGCGCGCTTGCAATTCCAGAAAGCTGGGACAGCTTTTGCGGTGCACGCTCACGCCCCGGCCGCGCGTGACGTAGCCCGCGATCGGGTCGGGCGGCGCGGGTTTGCAGCAACCGGCAGGCTGCGTCATCAGCGAGTCAAGCCCCACCACGAGTACGCCGCTGCGCGCGCGCGCGCTGCTGGTGGCGGCGGTACCTGCCGCCTTGCGCTGCAACAGGGCGGCGTCCGCGTCGGGCGCGGCCTGCTGCGCCTGGCGCGGGCGCAAAACGGTCTCGATGCTGCGCAGCGAAAGCTCGTCCTTGCCCACGGTTTCAAACAGGGCGTCGGGGGTTTTGAAGCCCATTTCCGCGGCCAGCGTGTCCAGCGACAAGGCGGTCTTGCCTTCGCGTTGCAGCAGTTTTTCGACCATTTCGCGGCCACGGGCGACGGTTTCGCGGGTTTGCTGGGCGTTGAACCAGGCGCGTACTTTGGCGCGCGCGCGCGGGCTGGCCAGAAAGTGCAGATCGGCATTGAGCCAGTCGCGCGATGGGCCGCCTTCTTTGGCGGCGGTGATTTCAACGGTCTGGCCGTTTTGCAGCGGCGTATTCAGCGGGGCCATGGCGCCGTCCACGCGCGCGCCACGGCAGCGGTGGCCCAGTTCAGTGTGCACGGCATACGCGAAGTCCACGGCGGTGGCGCCACTGGGCAGCTCGACCACCGATGCGTCGGGCGTGAGCACGTAGATGCGATCGTCAAACAGTCCCTGTCCGGCGGCGGCTGCTTCAGACAGGTCGCGCCCCCAGGCCAGAAGCTGGCGCAGCATGGCAATTTTGGCGTCGTATGAACTGCCCGCGGTAACGCCGCCGCCATAGCCTTTGATGCCCGCTTCCTTGTAGGCCCAGTGGGCGGCCACGCCGTGCTCGGCATGCTCGTGCATCTGGCGCGTGCGAATCTGGATTTCCCAGGCCTTGCCCGCAGCGTCGCGCACTACGGTGTGCAGCGACTGGTAGCCATTGATTTTGGGCTTGGCAATGTAGTCGTCAAACTCGCCGGGCACGGGCGCGAAGTGTTCGTGCACCCAGCTGAGCGCGGCGTAGCAGTCGTCCACAGTGGGCGTGAGAACGCGCAGGGCGCGCAAATCGAATACTTGGTCGAATGCCAGGTTCTTGCCGCGCATTTTGCGCACGATGCTGTAGATGTGCTTGGGGCGTCCGGTGACTTCGGCGGCGATGCCGTTGCCGCGCAGCGCCGCCTCGATTTCGGCGCGGCGCGCTTGCAGCGCGGCTTCGCGCTCGGCGCGCCGCTCGTCCAGCATGGTGGCCACTTGGCGGTAGGTCTCTGGCTCCTGGGCGCGGAAAACCAGGTCTTCCATTTCCCATTTGATCTGCCAGATGCCAAGCCGGTTGGCAAGGGGGCCGAAGACCTCGCGCGATTCGCGCAGGAGGCTCGGTGGCAACACCCTCTGGTTGCGGGCAAACCAGCGCAGTGTTTGCAGGCGCGAGGCCAGGCGCAGCAGCACCACGCGCAAATCGCGGCTGAAAGCCAGCAGCATTTTGCGCACGGCTTCGGTCTGGTGCGCTTTTTGTTCGGGGCTGGCGCCTTGCACCCGCAGGCCCGTGCGCGATCGCTCCTGCACCTGCGCCAGCCGCGCCGATTCCAGCGCCAGATTGGCAAGCTCTGGCCCAAAGGCGCGCCTGAGCACTTCCTCGGGGTGGTTGAGTTCCTTGCTGGCGTAGCTCAGGTACGCGGCGGCCTGCATGGTTTGCGATGCGCCCACGTTGTCCAGAATATCAGCCAGCGCGTCGGCGTGCTCCAGCAGGTTCTCGCCAGAGAGGGTGTACTCGCTGGCAATGAGCGGCTCGGCAAACGCCCGCGCGCGCGCGCGCAGCCCCTGATCCGGATCAGCAGCAGCGGCGCTGGCATCTGGCGCGCCAGATGCCGCGTGCCCGTGCTTTTCCGACTGCGCCGGATGCAATTGGGCAGGGGGTGTGGCACTCATCTTTTTTGCTCTCTCTCGTTTCTGGCCTTGTATTGGCGCGTGCGCGCGTCCACATTGATCCGGTTGCATGACTGTGACGCGGCAACAGCCCATTGGTTTCACACGGGCACGAGCCGCGTTGCGCGGCACTGCTGCCTCCCTGAGAGTACGCAGCATACTGGATTGCGCCCCTGTACAAGCTTATTTTCATATGCGCCCCCACAGATAAGGGTTAAGCCTCTGTTTTCCTCTCTCCCTTCAAGGGACAAAAGTGCCCCGGCAGGGGCGAGAGAGGGTGAGTGCAACACTGATTCAAGCGCCGCGCTTTGTATGGCAGAACCCCTCACCCGGCGCTTCGCGCCACCCTCTCCCCATCCCTCCCCCTTTGTTCCCTCTCCCCAACCCTCCCCCAAGGGGGAGGGTGCAATTTGCTCCCCTCTCCGCTTGCGGAGAGGGGCGGGGGAGAGGATGGGGCGAGAGAGGGTGGGCAAAAAAACAACACACACCCATCAAAAAGCGGAACTATTTCACACTTTCCGCGTTTTTTTCGCTTTCGCACCTCTCTGCCCGTTGCAAAACGCGGAGACGCTGCTACCATGGCATGCGTGTCTTGGCCCCGCGCCGATCCGCCGATCTTGTTCCCCTGTGTTGCCGCGCCACCCGGCGCAGCGCATGGGGTGCCATGAAGAAGCGGCAAGGCAAGGCGCGCGAGGCGCATCCACCACCCATCCCATTCCAACCTGCAACAGGAGCAAGACATGCGAAATAGCAATGCATCCGAAATAAATTCTGGAACTTCTGGACTTTATTATTCAACCGCTGATAT
>JAISNB010000127.1 GCA_031276435.1 Burkholderiaceae bacterium
GGCCCGGCGCGGGCAATGGGCGCGCCAGCGCCGGAGTACATCGACAATCCCGGCCCCTGGCTGCTGCTGACGCTGGCGCTGATTGGGGTGTTCGCGTTTTTGCAGGTGTATTCGGTGCAGTCCATCCTGCCGCAGTTGCAGCGCGATTTGAATGCCACGGTGATCCAGGTTGGTACCGCCGTGGGCGCAACGGTGCTGGCGGTGGCCATTGCCTCGCCGTTCATGGGCATGCTCTCGGATGCCGTGGGGCGCAAGGCGCTGGTGGTGGCGTCGGTGTTTGCGCTGGCCGTGCCCACGGCCCTGATGCTGACGGTGGAGACGGTGCGGGGTTTGACTATTTTGCGTTTCCTGCAAGGGGTGGCCGTGCCCGGGGTGACGGTGGTCACGATTGCCTATATTGGCGAGGAGTTCCGCGCTGGCGCCATGGCGCGGGTTGTCGCCATGTATGTCACCGGCTCGGTGCTGGGCGGTTTTCTGGGGCGTTTCCTGTTGGGGCATTTGACCGAGTTCATGCCCTGGCGCGCCTCTTTCGGGGTGCTGGCGGCGCTTAATTTTGCGGGCGCGCTTCTGGTTTGGCGCGTGCTTCCGGCGTCGCGCCGGTTTGTCGCCAATCCGCGGTTTTCCAGCAGTTTTCGCATTCTGGGGCAGCTTTTGCGCAATGCCAATGTACTGGTGCCCAGCGCGCTGGGGTTTTGCCTGCTGTTCATGCAGGTGGGGCTTTTTACCTATGTCAATTTCCATCTGGCGGACGGGCCGTTTCATTTCAGTCCCGCGCAACTGGCCAACGTGTTCACGGTGTATTTGCTGGGTGTGGTGACCACGCCCCTGACCGGGCGCATGGTCACTGGCTGGGGCGCGCGCCTGACAGCCATGTGCGCGGTGGCTTTCGCGGCGCTGGGCGTGCTGCTGACGCTGGCGCCGCTGGCCTGGGGTATCGTATTGGGGCTGGCTGTGGCGTCTACGGGTGTGTTCATCACGCAGTCGTGCGCCATCAGCTTCATTGCCGATCGGGTCAAGATCGCTCGTTCGCTGGCTTCGGGCCTGTATTACACGGCCTATTACACCGGCGGGTTCATGGGCGCCTGGGCCTGCGGCGTGGCCTATGCGCATGGCGGCTGGCGGGCCACTGTGCTGTGCCTGCTGGCTGTTCTGGCGCTGGGCTGGTGCATTGCGTGGCGCTTTTTGCCACGCCGCAATGCGTAAAAAAATGGCTTTGTTTGCAATTGCAAGGACGCATGGATGATGATGTTTTCAACTCTTTACCGCCGGGCCGCAGCCGCCCTGGCGCTGGCTGCTGCCGCTGCCTTGGGGCTGGCCGGTTGCGCCCAGTCGGGCGCGCCGCTGGCGCAAGCGGATACCACCTCTGCGGCCACCGCGCAGCCACAAACTGCCGCGCTGGCAAGTGCCGAGCCGCAGCAGTTTGTACTGGACAACGGGCTGACGCTGATTGTGCAGCCCGATCATCGCGCCCCCACCGTGGTGCAAATGCTGTGGGTGCGCGCCGGTTCCATGGACGAGGTGGATGGTGTCAGCGGCGTGGCCCACATGCTCGAACACATGATGTTCAAGGGTTCGGCCAAACTGGCGCCGGGCGAATATTCGCGCCGCGTGGCCGAGATGGGCGGGCGCGACAACGCTTTCACCAGTGACGACATGACGGTTTATTTCCAGCAGATTCCGGCCAGCAAGCTGCCGCAGGCCATGGCGCTGGAAGCCGAGCGTTTTGCCAACAGCCGCTTCAGCGATGACGAATTCGCGCGCGAGCTGGCCGTGGTCAAGGAAGAGCGCCGCATGCGCACCGAGGACGATCCACGCGCCATGCTGATCGAGCAATTGCAGGCAGCGGCGTTTGTGGCCTCGCCGTACCACCGGCCCGTCATCGGCTGGATGGGCGATCTGGACTCGCTGACAGCGGACGACGTGCGCGCGTTCTTCAGGCAGTGGTACGTGCCCGCCAACGCCGCCCTGGTGGTGGCGGGCGATGTGCGGCCCGAACAGGCGCTGGCGCTGGCGCGTCGCCACTGGGGTGGCATCGCGCCCGCGGCGGCGCGCGCGCTGGTGCGCAAGCCGCGCCCCGAGCCGGCGCAAAAAGGCGTGCGCCGCATCGAGGTCAAGGCGAGCGCCGAGCAAGCCATGGTGGTGCTCGCCTTCAAAGTACCGCAATTGCAGGGGCTGGAGCCATCGCCTGAAAACGACGACGCGCTGGCGCTCACGGTGCTCTCGGCTGTGCTCGACGGCTACTCCGGCGCGCGGCTGGAACGCGCGCTGACGCAGGGCAAAAGCCGCGTGGCCGACGCAGTTTCCGCCAGCAACGGCCTGATGGGCCGTGGCCCGCAACTGTTCTACCTCTCGGGTGTGCCAGCGCCCGGCAAAACGGCCTCGCAGGTCGAAGCCGCCTTGCGCGCCCAGGTGGCGCGCATCGCACGCGAAGGGGTCAGTGCGGCTGAACTCGCGCGCGTCAAAACGCAATGGGTCGCCGCCAAGGTCTACGAGCGCGACTCCGTCATGGCGCAAGCCTACAGCCTGGGCGGTGCCTGGGTGCAGGGCCTGCCGCTGGATACCGACGAGCAAATCATCGCGCGCCTCAAGCAAATCACCGGCGCGCAAGTGCGGGCCGTGGCGCAAAAATACTTTGGCGACGACCAGCTCACCGTGGGCGTACTCAACCCGCAACCGCGCGATCCCAATGCCCCCCAACCCCGCCCGGCCCTGGCTGGCGCGCGCCATGGAGATACCCAATGATGAAAACGATGCCCCGCATGAAGAAACTCCTGGAAGTGGCGCGCTGCTGCGTGGCCGCCGCCTTGCTGCCGCTTGCCGCAAGCGCGGCGCGGGCGGCCATGCCCATCGAACACTGGGAGCAACCCGGCGGCGCGCAAATCTGGCTGGTGCAAAGCATGTCGATTCCCATGCTGGACGTGCAAATCGACTTTGACGCTGGCAGCCGCCGCGACAGCGCCGCGCAGGCGGGCCTGGCCGAGGCCACCGCGCTCATGGTGCAAAAAGGCGTGGCCGCGCACGGTGCGCAGGGCGCGCTCGACGAAAACCAGATCGGCGAAGCCTGGGCCGACTTGGGCGCGTCGTTTGACGTCGACGCCGACGTCGACCGCATGAGCTTTCGCCTGCGCACGCTTACCGACGCCGAACTGCTGCCCAAAGCCATCGCGCTGGCTGCGCGCCAACTGGGCCGCCCGAGCTTTCCGCAAGCCGTCTGGCGGCGCGAGCGCGAGCGGCTCATTGCCGCGCAGGCCGAAGCGCGCACCCGCCCCGGCGTCGTGGCGCACATCGCCTACAACCACGCCGTCTACGGCGCGCACCCCTATGGCTACGAGACCACCGCACAAACGCTGGCGGCCATCAACGCGGCTGACCTGAAGCGTTTTTACGTGCACCACATCCAGCCGTGCCGCGCCAAAATCAGCGTGGTGGGCGCCATCACGCGCGAACAGGCCGACGCGCTGGTTGCCCGGCTGCTGGCCGACTTTCCGCCAGGCACGGCCTGTGCCACACCCGCACCCGTGCCCGAAGTAGCGCCACTGGCCGCGCCGCAAAACATCGCCATTGCCTTCCAGTCGGCGCAAGCGCACATCCTCATGGGCCAGCCCGGCTACAGGCGCGACGATGCCGACCACCTCGCCCTCAACGTCGGCAACTACATCCTGGGCGGCGGCGGCTTCGTATCGCGCCTGATGACCGAAGTGCGCGAAAAACGCGGCCTCTCCTACAGCGTCTACAGCCAGTTTGCGCCCGGACTCAACGCGGGCGCCTTCACCATCAGCCTGCAAACCCGCCCCGACCAGGCCGACCAGGCACTGGCCATCGCGCGCCAGACACTGGCCGGCTTTGTGCAAAACGGCCCGACCGAAGCCGAACTCAAAGCCGCCCAGGACAACCTGGTCAACGGCTTTGCGCTCATGCTCGACTCCAACAGCAAACTGCTCTCCAACGTAGCCAACATCGCCTGGCATAACCTGCCCCTGGACTATCTGGACACCTGGAGCGACAAAGTGCGGCGCATCACCGCGGCCGATGTTGCCGCCGCCATCGCGCGCAAACTCCAGCCTGAAAACATGGTTACCGTCGTCGTCGGCGGCAGCGGCGGCGACGCGGCAACGCCCGCCAAACCCTGAAGCCTTGACGCCCCCCGCGCCCGCCAGACCACCCACCTGGCGGCGCGCGCGACCCTCATCCACAACACAACCAGCGGCAACCAGCGCATGGCATCCAGAACACCCGCGCCGCGCCAGCAAAACGCCGCAACCCCGACGCGCGCGCACCACACCATACGCATCATCGGCGGCGCCTGGCGACGCAGCCAACTGCCCGTCGCCAGCCAACCCGGCCTGCGCCCCACACCCGACCGCGTGCGCGAAACACTGTTCAACTGGCTGGGCCAGAACCTGGCGGGCTGGCGCGTAATAGACGCCTTTGCTGGCACCGGCGCGCTGGGGCTGGAAGCCGCCTCTCGCGGCGCGGCGCAAGTACTGCTCGTGGAACAAGACGCCGCACTGGTCGCCAGCCTTGAAGCCGCCATCGCCAGACTGCGCGCGCAAACCGTGCGCGTGCGGCGCGGCGATGCCATCGCCGCGCTGCAACAACTGGCGGGCAGCGCGCCTGCCAGCGTGGACTTACTGCTGCTCGACCCGCCCTATGATGAGCGTGGCCTCTACGCTCCCGCGCTGCAAGCGGCTGGGCGCCTGCTCGCCCCGGCAGGATGGATCTACCTGGAAGCCGCGCAACCCTGGACGCAAGCCGACCTGAGCGCACTGGGCGGCTGGACGCTGCACCGCCACCTCAAAGCAGGCGCCGTGCATGCGCATTTGCT